>JAKBQK010000162.1 GCA_021835265.1 Thermoplasmata archaeon | reverse complement strand
TCCAAGGTCAACTTTATCCGTTCTTATTTTTGTGAAACCTGTCTTATGAAAGGTTCGAAAAATTGTTATATTTCCTTTTGCATATTTATATTCCTTTTTGATTAATTTAATAAAAGTGTTTTCCCCTTCATATTTGATTGAATATGCCAAATCTTCATCCAATTGGATCAATACATTCATAGATTTTGCTCTGGCAGAAAATATGAGGTCTTGTCCTGATTGATTAAGTTTTGTAGTGAATGGGCCAATTCTTTTGAGAACCTCCACAGAACACAGGTCACATTTATTTTCCGTAATAGAAACTGTTTTTCCTGAGAAGGGTGATTCTTCTATCTCGTTTATTCTTAATCTCAAGAGCTTTTGATAGTGATTTAGTTTTTTATAATCTATTTTCTGCGCTCCAGTCAATATGACATCTTTCGTTAAACTTAGCTTTTCAATTCCTCTTAAAATTGCATTTTTATTTAATAGACGACAATCTTGCTGTAGCAATAGGGCGTAATCTCCTAGGCATTCTCGAATCCCATCGTTCCAACTTTGGGAAAGTCCTTTGTTTTCTGAATGTATAATCAATTTATAATTCTCATTTACTAAGTTTTGCTTAATAAATTCGATTGAATTATCCGAACTTTTATCATCTATAACAACAATTTCCCTATTTTTGTAAGATTGATCTTTTACACTCTGAATGCAAGCTTCCAGATCATTTGATAAACCATTGAAAATTGGAATTATTATCGAGACAAAGGGGTATGTAAAATTTTTATTTTCCAAAACTGTCCTCTATAACCAAATATTTTTGTTTTATAAAATAGTGGTGTTCACAATCCAAAATTGAAAGAATAATTATCTGGAATAAATTTGCTTGTTAAATTCTCTGTTTTCAAAGATGCCTTCGAAGAATCCTTTAATAAAATATATGGCACATTTTAGTGGTTTTTCTCTGGCTACTAAATTCTCAAGGTATAAAGATAGTACGTTCAGAAATGAACCAAGGTCATAATAACGCTTGAAAAGGTAAATGCTGTTTCTGCTCATATAATAAAATGCCAATGGATCATTGTAATGAACTTCAAGACCATTCTTAGTGTACTTCCTCTTACCTCCTGCATGATCCATTTCTGCACTATACAATTGAATTAATTTATAACCTTTCTCCCTGAGTTGATATGAAAAATCCGTATCTATAGAATACATAAATAATTGTTCCTTAAAGCGGAAGTTCTTTACAATCTCGACGTTCATAAAGCACCCACTTGTAATTAAAGCTCTTACTGCAATTGGTTTTCCACTCTTGTTCTGTTTCTTAATCGTCTTAAAATGGAGGTCTTTGAAATTCACTCCAAAACATGCTAAATTTTGCTCACTTCTAAAGCAATCCAATTCAGTCTCAGCATTATGAATAGTTTCTGGATAAAATAGACTATCCTGATCCATGGTCAGTAACCATTGTGCCCCGGGGGTATTTATTGCAATTTCCAGACCTAAATTAAGCGCGTACCCAATGCCGTAATTATTATCCAATTGAACATACTCAGCTTTTTTAAAGGACGAGCATAAAGCATTTATCTCATCTTTGTTTTCACTATTATTATCAATCAGAACTACTTTGAGGCAATATTTCTCAATCAGTGAAATTTGTTTTTTTAGAACGCCAGAGTTTAAGTCTGGGTTGTATGTGATTATAATGGCTATTAACCTTTCCTTTAAAATCAATTTAGTCGTAATTCTATATTGGTTTTAAAGTTAGTGACAGGATAAATTGATCTTCCCTAAGGCTCAGTTAAGAGAAATATTAAGTGATGACCGGTGGGCCGGTGTAGCTCCTTTCAAGAAGGATAACGTTATCCTCTGAAGCCAGAATACCAAATTTATGGGATTCAAGCATTAAATTGATAAACGTACCCATGTTTGGGTAACCGCTATAATATGTAAATGTGTTTTTCACTGCAATTACGTATTGAAATGTTGCATTTGCCCATTCACCGTTGCCATAGTAAATTGGAAACAAATCGTTATTGGCGTCTGACAAATTAATGCCGGAATAGAACGGAGTCAAAGATGGAACATATGCTGCAAAATATAAGCTGGCTGGTCTTGGCAAAATCATTGGCAGGTTATCCTGAATAAGAATATTTGAGAGACTTTCATTTGAAGGGATCAATGAGTTAAATCTTTCAACAACTCCAAATTGGGTCATATTAGTTACGTATTCCTCAGGCCAACCGAAATTATCTTTTCCAGTATCTTTATTCAATGGCCCGTATGGTTGGAAAAAAACTGCCATAATAATCATGACAATCATCAAATAGTAAGGGATCTTGCTCAGAAAAAGTTTCTTTGTAAATAACCAAATTCTTTTAATATTATTATGCAGTTTCAAATTTATTATTTTGTAATGAATTTTATAATTTAGAATTTCATATGAATCAATAAATCCAAGAAAGACAAATGGTACTATGATAGCGGTATAATGATTATTATCAAAATAAATAGGAAACTGGTATCCCAAAAAGTTTGTATAAAACAATAGAGCGAAATAAGGCAAAAGAAATATTGACCATCTGTAGGATATTAAATTGAGGAACAGGAAGGGCAAAAGAAAAATAAAAACAGTATACAATTTTGAACCCCAGCCATTATTATTAGAGAAACTTGACACTGAACCTGAAGAATGTATATTTTGAAAGAAGAATGGAATTCCCTGGGTAAATAAACCCAAGATCAATAATGTGGATGATAGTATTAATAAAATTGTTACCACTTTAAACTTTCTAAAGATTAATGACACTCCCGAGTCCTTACCTTTCCAAAGATAAATAATTTCAAATAGGGCAAAACCGACTGGAAAGATCATAAGAGGAAAGCGAACTAATCCAGATAAAATAAACATTAGAGTTGAAAAAAGATACTTTTCGGTAATAAAAAAATAGTAAGCAATCAAAAAGAAAAAAATAAAGAACGATTGAAAATGAAAATCAAAGAAATTCATTCCACTTAATGGAAAATATAGCAAATAAGCGCCAGCTATTGACAAAGACTTAAAGTTCCCTAGATTCTTAACTCTTGATATTAAATATATTGGGATTGCTGGCAAAGCCAAAAAAGTTGATTGAACTATGTACAAAGCTTCATAACTTTTCAAAAATATTAATGGTGCAAACAAAAAAGTATCTCCGGAATATGAAAAATATTTAACAAAGGAATAGAAAGTCCAATGATAATGGAAAACCTCCCACATTCTCTGAAATTCAAGTCCGGAATCGTAAACATAAGCACTTAACGAATAATAACGCTCTATTGAAATATAACTCCATACTATTGAATATAATACAATTCCAGTCAACAAAATTAAAGCAGTCCAGTAGTATTTTTGCTTTATAATATTATGAAGCATTGTCTTGGTAAATTGCACCATAAGATAACGGTTATACAAATTAAGCATTTCGTATGCTTAAATATAAAAGTGATTCATCAATGCAGGGTGTTTTGGAATATTTGTGCAATAAAAGCAATAGCTATTTATTTTTCCTAAGTCCTAATTGTGAGCCTGCAAACTTCTTTGTTATTTGTAAGATTGCGCATGTTGACAAAACATAAGACGACTAGATTTATTTTAACACGAAGAATGTTATACATTCCTCTTACAATTTCGTTTGAATTGATAAAGTTGACAGATTCATTAGCAAAAATTATTAAATAACAACTTTATATTTCTGTTCATTGGAAATAAATGATGCTCTTTCCCAAACTCAATTTACCATTAATTCAGACAAAAGCTCACTTAATGAGATATATTTTAAAAAGTTTACAATAATAATACCTGCATATAATGAAGAAAGCCGTATTGGATATCCGCTGAGCCAATTATGCAGTTTTATTTCTGAAACTAACTTTCCATGGGAAATTATAGTATCCGTAGATGGCAACGATGGAACTGAATCAATTGTAAAGGATATGATGAAGGAGTTTTCATTTGTTAGGCTTTCAAAGGGGAAGGGAAGGGATGGGAAGGGCAACGCTATCAAACGGGCAGTTAGCATTGCAAGTGGAGATTATTTCATATTAATGGATTCTGATAATTCTATTTCTATACAGGATGTTATAACTGTTGTACCGGAAATTGTGGTTAATGATGTCGTAATTCTTGAACGTTACTCGTTTCCAACGAACCAGATTCCATTTAATAGGAGATTGGCTAGCCGCGGTTTTAACTTCCTTGTTCAGTCAACGTTAGGAATCAGAGTTAAGGACACACAATCAGGTTATAAAATATTAAACGCAGACTATGCCAGAAAAGCGTTTGATTCAATAACAATTACAAATGCATTTTATGATGTAGCACTCTTATATAAGATTAGGAAACTTGGAGGTAAGATTACAGAGAAGCCAGTAATTTATAAGCATATTGAAGAAAGTAAATTTAACATAATGACCCTAGTAATTGGATTGGGAATGTCACTCTTAGCATTTAGGATGCAGCACTCTCCTTTCTATAAGCACATTCCTAAGAGTTTTAAAGAGCTATACTACAGAAAATTTAGATGGGTATAATTTTATACAATCAATTCGTTTCGAATTAAAACTCCTTCGCGTTAATAGTTTATGTGATTTATTAAAATTTTGGAAACATTTAAACACAAATGATTCAAACTCATATCTTAAAAGCTACTTGCATTGATTAATAATTAACTTAAGAACAAAAGAGTCAGACATACAAATAAAATTATTTGGAAATAAGCATAGGGAGATTTTAGCACAAGATTAATTTCTCCTTTGTATATTCATATTGTCTTACGAACCCATTAATTTAATATCGTTTTTAATCATTATTTGTACAAGGTCTTTAAATTTTGTTTTTGGTTCCCATTTCAGTTTTTTTCGAGCTTTGGAGTAATCAGCTTGATAGTTGTCTGATTCTAATGGTCTATAAAACTCTCTGTTCACCTTAACCATTGTTAACTCTCCCGATAAACCAACCTCATTTATCCCGCTTCCGGTCCATTCTAGTTTCATGTCAATTTGATTGAATGCAGACTCAACAAATTCCCTCACCGTATGGGATTCACCTGTACCCAGTACAAAGTCATCTGGGTAGTCCTGCTGTAGCATCAGCCACATACCTTCAACATAGTCTCTGGCATAACCCCAGTCCTTCACTGCAGAAAGGTTGCCTAGGACTATTGGATCTTTTGAACCGTGGTATATTCTTGCAACTGATCGGGAAATCTTCCTAGTGACAAATTCAGGACCTCTAACCTCACTTTCATGGTTAAAGAGTATGCCATTCGACATGTACAATTTATAGGCATCCCGGTAGGTTCTGACAGTCCATATGCCTGCTAATTTAGACACTGCATATGGACTCCGTGGATAAAAGGGGGTCATCTCATTCTGTGGGGTTTCCTTTGGTTGACCAAATAGTTCAGATGTGGCCGCAAAATACATTCGTGTGTCAGGAGATGAATCTTTAACGGCATTGCAGACATTAAGGGTACCGCCTATGTTTGCGTCATATGTTGACAGTGCGTTCTGAAAGCTATATCCCACAAAGCTCTGGGCAGCCAGATGGTATAACTCCTCAGGTTTTTCCTTTTGAAGAAGATTGGAGAGAAAGTTCCCATCGGTTATGTCACCATAGTGTATTACAATCTGATTCTTTATATTCTCCGGAAGGAGATCTAATGTGCCCTGCGTCATTGAACTATTTCGTCTCAAAATACCATGGACCTCATAACTCTTCGACAGAAGAAGCTTGGAAAGAAAATATCCGTCCTGACCTGATATACCAGTGATTATTGCTTTCATTATGGCGTATTGAATTGGATATATATTATGATTTCACCTTTTCCTTATTGTGATAGCCGTCATCAGTTAATCCCACAATCAAAGATTCCCATAACTTTGCTGTTTTGTCCCAGGAATATTTCTTTGCAACCTCTATTGAAGATAACCACCATTTTTTTGGTTCTCTTAGTATATTTAAAGCGGCATCTACTAATTCTTTCCGGTTTCCATCTTCAACAGTTGAGCCATTGAGACCATTTTCCACACTATCAGAAACACCTGGAACTTTGAATGCAACGGTAGGTGTACCTGCTGAGGCAGCTTCGATTATAGAGATACCCCAACCTTCTGTTACTGAAGTGTGAATGTTTAACCACGAGGACCCTACTACCTTTGCTACCTCACTATCTGAAATTCTTCCGGTAAAGACTACATTTTCTCTTAGATCCAGTTCCACACACAATCTTTCAAGTTCGTTCTTAGAAGGCCCGTCCCCAATCATTATCAGCTTAATATCACTAATTTCTGTTCTAATTTCCTTCAGTAGATACAGTGGTTCTGAGGGCCTTTTGTACGGGCGCATTCCAGCAAAATAAACAAGTGACGGGTGTTGGGTTTTTATTGATGGATAAAATAATTCAGCGTTTACACCCGGGTTTATTATAGAAATATTTTTCGAGTTTATACCAAGATTTTCTAAGTCATCAAAAGATGTATTAGAAATTGTTACGAAATGGGACTTGCTGTAAATTAAGAAATATAGTCTTTCAATGACGGTTATTGAACATCTCAACAACATTCCTACCTGTCCCGGGAGTGATCTTTTGTGTAGGTGCAAAAAGGAAACTATGGTATTTCTCCTCAAAAGAATTGGGGATACCCAAGGCACTGCGTGACCCAAATCAGCAATAACGATATCATATTTGTTCTTCAGGAGGTGAATAGGAAGTGCAATATGGGGTCCAATTCGTTTACCAAACCTCATTATACGAATCCCATTCAAGCATTCTTTATTATTGCAGTTTTTCCAACCTCCTGATAAAACTGTTACATGATGGTCATTCTTTATAAGACGAATTGCAACCTCATAAATGATTTTCTCAGCTCCTCCAGCCCTCGGATTTAAGGGATCACGATGTGCAACCCAGAGTATTTTCATACATTACATATGTGGATTGATATAAAGCTAAAGAGTTTTTTGTTGAATTGACATTGTCAAAATACCGTAACTGGCCAGTCTGATGTGCCATAATATTCTGTAAAATCAGTTGTATGCACCGAAAGATCTATATATAATGAATACATTATATTAAAAAGAATGATTTTACTTACTGCGGACACACCCAGAGATCAGGAGATAATTCAGAAGTTCCGGTGTGCCTATGAAAATCTTAAGAAGATTGTGGACAAACAAAATGAAAAGATAAAGGGACTTGAGGATTAGATTAAGGAATACAAAAAAAAGGAAATCCTGCAGGTATAGGAATAAAGAACGGAAAGACATACGATCTATCAATACCTAAAACAACAGAATCAGAGGATAAGAATCTTCATGATCACGAAAAGGAAAGACCATGAGTACAACCTGGTCACATAGGACACTTCCATATCAAATCACATACCTATCGATCAGAAAGTATTACGGAACACCCAAGAGTAATTATGGCTAAAAACCATTGAAGACAAAATATATTTACATTCGTTGGAATTTACCTTCAATGAATGATTTTAATTATAAGAAAATACTGAAGATATTTTTTCTTTATATTTTGAGTTTACTCCCGATTATAATCTTTTTTTACGATATTTACAATTTAGAAACAGGAGTGTATTCCTCAAATTTTCTTTTTATGGGACTGAATCCAGAAGAAATAGGAGGTGCTGCAACAGGAGCAGGATTTTTTATCTATTTGTATGATGCGCTTCAGACCTTTGTGTATGAGATTGTGGGCTACAACTATTTATATAGTGCGATAGTACTTAAATTTGTTTTGCTTACCGCGTTGTTCTTTACTGGTCTTGTTTCATCTAAAGTAGTTTCAAACTTTAGTACAAAATACTCTAAACTTGCATTTTATGCAGTTTCATATAATCCATTCATCCTTTTCATTATAATGGTTGGACCATATACATCTGTTTTAATTTTTTTCATGTTAATACTTGGGGTCTATGCAATTAATGGAAATTTCAGGAATAGAATAATAGGGTGGTTGCTTATTTTTTTAGCTTCAGCTTGGTATGTTTTTCCGGCTTTTATAATACCATCTATTATACTTTATCATTGGAGAGCAGAGAGGAACAGTTATTTAAAAAGAAATACCATCTTGCCATTTATTGGGGCACTTATTATATTCATACCGTCGGTTTTAGTGTTTCACTACAATATAACTTATGTGATTAGCACAACTCAAAATTCATACTCAATAAACCCCTATTCCTTTTTTATCCTTTTGAGTATGAATACCCACCAAATTGCGGAATACATCTTTATTTTTCCTTATTTTTTATTAATTATGTCCATTTTTATTCCGGTAGTTCTATTAAAAATAGGAATAAATGAATATTTAAGTTATGCCTTACTCATAATTATTTTTTTGACTTTTGATATAAGCAATGTTTCAGCAGATTTCTTTACCAGCGCCATTCCTTTTCTGGTCATTGGACTCCTAATAGGTGAGAGCAAAAAATTGTCATATCTAAGAATTATGTTGTTTCAGGTTTTTATTGTTCCGCAATTCTTCATACTAGTCTTGAGGAATGGAAATAGTTACTATACTGGTTTTTATTACTGGGGTTATTACATTTTTCATATTCTAACTCCGCGTACATATTTTAATGACCTTGGAGGGTTATTTTCTTGGAATCTATCTCTTCTATTGTTTATGATTTTGTTAACATTGACAATATATGTTATCATAGAGCTCAACATTAACAAATCAAATTACCTAATTAATCGTGAATACCAGAAACTAATAAATTTAAAACTCCTTAAAAATAACTCAATTATTACATCTTTCATTGTAATAACATTGGTTATGCTTTTGCTTATGGTGCCAATTATGCAAGAGCAACAACAAAATTATTCAACACATAATTCTATAAACAGTAGTACATTCTTCGCAGGTATATATCCATCATATCAATGGGTACCCCCCAATATTGGTTATACTATTTCTAACAATTTAGAATCTCTAACGATAAGCAATAATCAGAATGACATAGGAATCTATCGAAATTTAACAGATCAGAATTTTGCAATTGCCACAGATATCCTTGAAAATGGTTTGAATACCGTCCATAATTATAGTAAAATTTCACTTATTAATACAAACCTTTTCACTATAGGCTATTCAACATCATTAAATGTATCATCAGGAAACAAAATTAATCCTTATAAAAGTGTAAATTCATCGGTTACAAACTTCAATTCATCGTATAATTTTATTGGACCTAGGAGTGTTTATAGGCTTAGCGGAAATGGTTTTGTACAATACAATTTATCATATTCACAGATGGAGAATAAAACATTTATATTTGGGGCATCTATTATATCAAACAATTCTAGATTAAATAATTTTTTTTCATTGTATAATAATGGAACTAATGTAATTGTTGCCCTTCATAGATTCATAAATGGAGTTTATCAAATCGTATTTCAAAAAGATAGAGGCGGCATTTATAATTACAATTTCACAACTTCCTCTTTTAGCAATAATGAGTGGATACCAATAGCTCTGCAAGAAGAAAATAATGGAGATTTAAAAGTTTTCATAGGTGATTATCAACATACCTTTAGCAATGTAATATCCCCTGATGTAAATACAGCACTGTACCTAGGTATGGCTAGTTCCGACACTGTAATTGATAATAATACGTTCTCCCTCAATGGAGAGGTTACAAATTTATACTCTTTCCATGGATTTCCAAAACTAACATGCACAACATTTCTTGAAACAAAAAATTTTCTTTATATTAATATAAAAAAATCAAACAATCTAAGTTTAGATATATCTAATAAATTAACGACTTTTGGGTCCACATTTCC
>JAKBQK010000339.1 GCA_021835265.1 Thermoplasmata archaeon | reverse complement strand
ATAGGAGCCACTGGGTGGTTCCTTAATGCGAAGCAGATAGACGACATAAACCAGGCAAGCAGGCTCGAAGTAACATACCCGTATGACCAGAGGTCAGAGGATCAGCAGAGAGCGGGCAGGGAACTTTAACCAGATATATTCCGAGTTTAAGACGCAAATCTACCGCCTTTTATTTATTTCGGAAATAATAAAATATAAAATAACCCTTAATATAAAAATAATTCAATATTAATTTGACGTTAAACAGAGCGAATCCATTAATATTCCAAAGAAAGGGAAATTGGATGTTATAATTTTACTATGATTAAAAGTCTAACTTGTATCGTTACGCAACCTAATCATAGAACCCGAGTTTGGGGCATTCCTATACTATTCCATTTTTTGGAAAGCTTCATTTCAAATGCCAGTTTTATTTGCCTTGCGTCTAATCTAATGGCAAACTTAGCTGAACCTGAGCCTCCTTGCATCATGAAAAAGTTTATCTAAATCGTAACCGTAAGCTCTGCATGAGAAACTCTCTGGGCAATTACTGTTTTCAGGGTTTTAGGGTAGTATTTGGTATTGGGAAACACACTTCAAGCAACTGGTGAAGGGAAACGTTAAGAGGTGAGATTTTTTTGAATGCCAAGACAGAAAATCGCAGTGAGGCAAATTGACAGATCCGCAGGCAACACAGAGCCAGCTATCCTTCATAAGCAAGTTGAGGAATGCCTCTCCCGAGAGGGATGAGATCTTCCAGAAATTCGTGAAGGCAAAGGGGAAGTCAGATTCACCTGAACTGACAATGCAGGAAGCATACGCACTGATCGACGAGATGAAGAAGGCGAAGTTTTCCGGATCCGATATGGGAACCTCCGGAGAAGAGGTGTTCGTGACTGGAAAGCAGATAACCTTCCTCACGAGGCTCCAGGACACTGACGAGCGAAAGAACGCATCCAGGAAATACTTCGACGAGAGCAGGAAATACTCCATTAACGCACTCTCCATGCAGGAAGCTTCGAAGCTGATAGACATCCTTTCAGGAATGAAGGGCGTTGACCGCGGAGACCCCACGGATTCTCCCGCGACAAGAAAGCAGCTTCAATTTATAAAGAAACTTCAGGCGATTGACAAGAGGACGGAAATCACCTCAGAATACCTGAAGGAACTGAAGAAAACGGATTTAACAGAACTGACAAGGAAGGAAGCCAGCACGCTTATCGACAGGTTTAAGGTGTGAAAAAATGAATGCGGGAAGTATTTATAGAAGGTGAGGAATATGAAAATAAGTGAGGTTCATGCAGAGCTGTACAGGATATGCATGATTGAAATCAAGCAGCATAGCGGCGCAATTGAACTGCTTTCGAGGATGGATCAGTGAAGATAAGGAACGAAGTGATTCACAGTGAATGACATCTTTATGAAGCGTAATTGTGTAGAAGGTAAAATGAAAGAAAAACTGATTAAGGAGCAGTACAGATTTCAAGCGACTTTCGGGAATATAATTTTTGTAAGGGAGAGATCTTATGTTTTCTCCAAATAGCACTGAATTGAAGTCAATAGGTAATTTGGAAAATGCGATATACTCGCAGCTAAGGAAGCTGGAAGACTTGAGAACCAGGGTACGTAAACTTAAATTTGTCCCAATCGATCCAATGGGCTCATACTCTTCAGTATCATATAAAGCAATAGATGGGGGTAGAATGAAAATATATTTCGACCCCTTAGAGTTGGACCTTATTGATGTGGCCGATTCTTATGGAAATTTGAAAATGAGATTTATCATACCAAAGGGGACTGAAGATGAGCTTGAACAGATAAATAATTATTTGAAGGAGGATCCGCTGATTGCAAATTTTCTGAAATTGCTAAATAAGACCAATTTGCCTGAAGTCTCAGAGGTTCTGAGCGACAGTGACACTTATATGGAGATCGCAGAATGGGCCTGCATATTTAGCAAAATTATGTCTTCGACTGACGAACCATACATTGTTATGCGGGACGGTCTCCTTCGAACGAAAAAATTGAAGTCGGAGCTTATAAGTGTTCTTATAAATCTGTTAAAAACCCAAAAGAGTAAAGTAAAACTTGTAGGTGTTTCTAAAACGTCATCGGTAATGTCTCTACTCTCGACCGCGATAAGTATTGAACATCTCTTTCCTTATAATTCCATAGGGTTCGTGAAAATACCGATGGATATTGAACTTATGGCGTACACATGGAGTGGCAAGGGAAGGATCAGTTCGACTAAAAGGGGCATATACTACTCCTTTGGAGATCTTTTCATTGCAAAACTTTCCAGAAACAGCAGCCTACTGGTGACCGTAGAAATACCAAGGGATAGGGACAAGGATACAGATGTTTATACAGAAAATGAAATAATGCAGATAATGGCCCACTTGGCAAAGGATTCTTCCATATCATATCCAATACTTGGTTACCCTCAAACAATAATGCGCGCACATGAATACGCAGTCAATACAGGGTTTCCCGCTTCAGTTATTAAGGATAAGGTTCTTGATGAAATTAGATCAAAGCTAGATGATTCTGGGAAGAACTTCATGAGAGATTCGGAATTATTGAGGGAGGAGGTAAACAAAGGGGTGCTCGGGGGTGGTTATTCGTGAGCAATGGGAATAATATCATTGGAGTGTTTATTGGGCTTGAAAGCTCTTCTTATGAATATATTGCGAATATAATTGCGCCTTATCAATCTAATTTTATGATAGAAATAGGGGATTTTTTGCTTATAGAAGATTCAGAGCGTTTCCTTGTTTCCAGAGTTACTGAATATAGACCGACAGGCGAGCTTACAGCTTTTATGGGGCAAAAATGGCTTGGGGATGTAGCTTACGATTTGGATGCAATTGGGATGGACATCAAAGAAAAAAAGATCAGATATACTGTTAGAATCAAAATACTCGGATCACTCGTAAATCAGAAATTCATGCCCGGTCTTAGCAAGATCCCCCACATCACTAGTAAAGTGTACAAGCCGGATAAGAAACAGCTTGGTGCCATAATATCTTCAGCTAATTCTCTTCAGGCCAAGGGCCAAGAAATTGGTTCCTTGTTTTCTTCGGATTCAATTAGAATAAAGTTCGACGAGGCACAGTTGAATTCAAAGAGAACTTTTATATTCGCGAGGGCAGGATACGGAAAGAGCAATCTTATGAAGATTGTCTCGAGTAACTGGCCAAAGGGAAATGGTGGGATACTTGTATTTGATCCTGAAGGCGAATACGCCACAACGGACAGCAAGAATAGGCCCGGAATAATGGACAGGAGGGAGGCAATTCTTATCACAAATAGAAATATGCCTTCCGAACTTGGAAATGTATACAAATACTTAAAACTCAATTTAAAAGATTTTCCACCCGAATTCGTCGTTCCAGTGCTAGTAAGTGATAAAAAACACGAAACAGTATTTTTTTCCAAACTGATGAGCTTAGAAAGAGAAGAATGGTCAGAACTAATAGATTTATTATATAGAGATGGATGGAGAACAGATCTTGGCCAAGTAAGCAAGATTATTACTGGTGATGAAAAACAATCCAACGAATTTCAGCCAATACTTAATAATCTCGTAGCGCCGGTTAAAAAACTGCATGATCCCTCGTCCCATCTAATGGACATTATCACTACAGCGCTTCGCAACGATGCTCTCGTTATTGTGGATATCTCCCTTCTTGACTCCAAAACCGCGCTTCAGCTTAGTTCACTCATTGTAAAATCTATATTCGATCATAACCAGAAGAACTTCACAGGTCAAGTAAGAGATATAATTAGAGCCACTTTTGTCGTCGAGGAAGCTCAGTCCGTGATTGGAAATGATTCAAACTACGAATCGTTTGTAGAACTGGCAAAGGAGGGGAGGAAATACTCCCTTGGAGGGATTTTCATAACTCAGCAGCCGGGGAGCATACCATTTGAAATACTTAGTCAGGCCGATAACTTCTTTGTTTTCCATTTGCTCAGCAGAGTGGACCTAGAAAGCCTTAGAAAAGCAAACGCACACTACTCCGAGGACATAATTACCCAAGTTCTTAGCGAACCTACTAAAGGAAAATGCTACATGTGGACCTCGGAACAACCATTTGTATTGCCAGTTAAGGTGGACAATTTTGAGGACTTGGTAACACCTAACAAGAGCCCGGAGATTCAGGCTGCTTCCAACCTATTAGAAGGGATTGTCACCGGGGTGCAGAACGAACAAAAGAACCCCATCTTGGCTCAAATCCTGACCAGATATTTGGAAGTGGAAAGGCAAATGGTAAGCTCTGATATAAGTGCAAGAACAATAGAACTGTACAAACGCCTTACTGATGAAGAAAAAGAATATCTTCGCAGTAAGGATCAAATCCAGATAAGAAAGACTGATGGTAAGGAGTTCGCGGTGAAGACGGCTTTTTATAATTCACTAAGAAAATAGGAATTATAAACGAAACCTTTAGGCCTTGGAGACATTGGGATAGATGGATAACGAACTAAAGCTCTATAATTGTACCAGTGAAGGATCATTAAGCGATCTAAGACGATCTATATACGAGAATCTCTTAAAATCCGGGTTCGTAATATCAGACGGATGCCGGTTATCACTTCCGAACGATAAGAGTTTAATAAGGAAGGCTCATGAAGCCTCTGTAAATCACATTATAGAGAACAAGACAAAATTCATTTCCAGATTCGAGGACAGGTTTTTAGATAGATATATCATAGACGGGAAAGAGCTTGATGTTGATAATATTAAGCCAGTTCTCATAGCTGTTTCTAACACACATGGCAGTGACCTATTCAGGTGGATAAAACTACACTGGTCAATACCGATTTCCGCGGGCTACGGAAGGAGACTCAGATATCTTGTTTATGATAAGGGAAATTCTGCAATAATCGGTATCATCGGCTTGGCCGATCCGGTCTATGGACTTGAGGATCGAGAACATCTGATTGGGTGGGATGTTGAAACGAAGAAGCATAAACTGAAGAATATAATGGATGCCTTTGTTTTGGGTGCCGTTCCTCCCTATTCCCTTATCCTTGGAGGAAAACTAGTGGCTTCAATGGTCGGATCACCAAGGATCAGAAGTGATTTTAAGAGCAAATACGGTGGAAAAATGACACGTATTTCCCAGGAAACCTTTGACGGTAAGCTGGCTGCAATAACAACTGCATCAGCATTGGGTAAAAGTTCGGTGTATGACAGAATCAAAATACCTGGAGCTTTTGAGTTTATACATGTAGGATGGTCCAAGGGCTCTGGTGAATTTCAGTTCTATAATGGCGTATATGAGGACATATTCAAGCTAGCCCATGATGCATCCTTGAGATATAAGAATCCTAAGTGGGGAAATGGTGTCCGGAACAGGCGGACCGTAATCCAAAAAGGTCTCAAGATGCTTGATTTATCTCCAGACCTACTTTATCATTCTATAAGACGAGAGTTGTTCATCGTTCTGCTTGGATCAAATTCTATTAGATTTCTTAGAGGAGAGACCAAACGAATATCCTATTTCAGGCTAACAGAGAGCGGAATTGCAGATTATGCAATAAATAGATGGATGATCCCACGTTCTCAGCGTAAAAGAGAATTCTTAGACTTCAAAAAGGAGAAATATTCACTTCATGTTAAGCCTGACTGCGACTGACGTGAAAGTGAGAGGCAATATGAGGGACCACTGTCATGTATAAATTGTGTAACTACATTTTTTTACCTTAATGACACTTATCTCTTGTTGCACATAGAATAGTCATATCGAAATGCAGTTGGACGGTGTGTTTAGTTGTCCTTAGTGTACATGAACGAAATTTATCTTACCTATCTGATTATAATATTTCTTTCTTCTTCGTAAAACCTAACTATTCGACCATCCTCAATTCCGAGTTTTTCCACTACCTTTCTGGGGATGTTCATACCTACAGATGCTCCTCTTTTCCTTGTATGAGAAACCTCGATTAGTTTTGTCACTAAACCGTTATGTGGTAATAAATTAAGTTATCGCATTTGCTGCATTTATACTTATGAAGAATTGGCGTTTTAAATAGAGTTTAAAATAACTATGTTCAGAACCCGAACAATTTGAGATAAAATTCCATGAAAAGGTTTATCTAATGTCAAATCGTAAATGCTGTGTGGTGGACTTCCCCGTTGATTGTAATTTACAGTATCAGCATCATAATTTAGTATGGATAATGGACGAAGATGCAGAAAATAGTTCAAGTGCTTCAAGGGAGAGATTTGATGTGACAGAGATTTTGAAATGGTGAAAAAAATGGGATGGACAATGTGGAAAAAGCTAGCTACAAAGGAGAAGTGGTATCCGCGATCATTGAAATATCAAGACGCTGCGTGTTATGAGCTGGGAGTCAAAGGTAAGTGGAAACAGTCCGTAACTGTTACATATGTGGGGAAAACAGGAAATCTAAGAAAAAGGATGTCCGATTACGCTCAAACCGGATCTCACCTTGAGAAATATCTCAGGAAATATTGGAAATATGGTTATGTACTGTATTTTCGTTATTTTCCGGTCGAGACTGAGACGAAAGCAGCACGTCTAGAACGAGAACGTTTAGAGAAATTCGGTCTTGAAAGGTATCCTTGGAATACGTATTTGGGGATAGATTAAAGCCGTGCAGCGTATGTGAGAAATTGAGGAGATGCAGATATAACTCTTCGAAAAAGATACGAGGCCGACATCGATAAAATTTTCCGACACCGGTTGCAACAGTTTATCCCATCCAAAACAAAGAACCAGTGAGTTTCCAGTAGCAGGCAAATTAAGCTGGTAAATAGGAGGCACGTTATGCCAGTAATCTCATTTATGGTATATGGCCACCTCCTTTTCGTTCTTTGGCCGGATGGGAAGGCTACTGTTAGCCCCGTTCTGAGAGTGATAACGTGAGTTATTAAACATTAATTTTCTATATGGCTTTATGATTAAAAAGGGTTACACATCTCTTATGCAATACACAGAAGCAGTAGTTTACAGCTTCCACCTGCTTTCCGTCAAATGAATTGATTTATGGATACATAAGCGAATATTGTCCATTCATTTACGGGGTTAGTACAAAAGTAAACCTACAAACATGAGAACCTCGTATACCACAGTCAATAGAAATAAGGCGAATTAAAATATTGTTTATCAAATCTGTGAAGTCCATTTTAACTTAGGATAATAGGATGTCTCATGTTTAGCAAACAACGATCTTCTTTATCTCCCTCGCCTTTTCTCCTGATTTTATGTTTGATACCACCATGAGATTGTATGCAATGGCTTTGAGACCCATTGCAGTGTCATAATCCCTTTTCTTGACATACCAGATATTCTATGTTTCCATTATCTCTTCAAGGATGGAGAATGTTCGCTCTATTTCCCACCTCAGGGAATACAGTGAAGCATATTCCTTCCTGAGGTCTATGCCGATCCTGCGGTTCACCGATAATCTCCCAGGTACAATACCCCTTCTCCTGTTGGTATCTATTACAGGAGTGGAATGGGTATTATCGAAGATGTAATCATATATTTCTGAGGTATCATAGGCTGAGTCTGCAAGTATATATGCGAAATTCCTTACGGAATCAAACATATCATGCGATACACGGGAATCATGGATGTTTCCTCTGGTCATCTTCCATTCCATTATCAGGAGGGAATCCACATCCATGGACATATGGCATTTCCTGCCATAAGACCATCCGCTGTATGTATCCTTATAATTTCCCCATGCCTTTCTCCTCATTGCGGTGGAATACTTGCATGTGTGGATCATGAAGGAATCCACCGCTGCACATTCCTTCATTGAATAGAGGAATCCAATCTCTCTGTTAATTGCATGGAGATCAAACATCCTTGCCCTCCTGGACAGTGTCTGGAATGATGGTATCTCACGGATTCCTATCAGGGCGAGATATTCCTGGTGGTTACTCAGGAATATACCTGATGATCTGTATGAGATATTGAATATCTGCAAAAGGATGAGAATCTTTAATATCTTGCGATCCGAATACTTTCTTATCCTCGTATCAGGCGAAACAATATTGTCTATGATACCCATAATCAATGGGATATGCTTCTCCGGCATATCCCAAAATTTCATTCAGGTAGATAATGTTCGACAATTGTCGGACATCTCATGAAAGATGAGACACCCTATTAGGATAATATAAATTTAGCGTGCCAACTCATTGGAATTTATCTCTAAGTGTTCAATCGCGCATCTCGACCAGTTCATGGAATCAGAAATGGCTAAAATGAATATACGAGATTCTAATTAATAGGCATTATTTTGTCTAGCCATTATCTTTGCACAGTTTTGTTGAATTGCCAAACTCAGGGTAGCTCCAAATGAATCTTCTTCGTAATTAGCGGGGTGTGTTTGAACGTTTCCCCGTTTTTGAGATATGAAATCTTTAAATTTGCTGGCGGCCGAACTCACATCATTAGGATCGAAGACGGCATAAGCATACCCTCCACCACCACTACTAGTTTCCCCATTTAGGATCAAGGAAAAACACGGTATGTCAGTTCTGCTATCACCTACGTAAATCATATTATTAAATGGAACTCTTCTTTTCTCGTGAGGTTTGTACTCATTTACGAGATAAGGACGCTTCATAGTATCTTTAGGTTTGATACCTTTATTGATTTCGAAAATATATCTGGTTTTTTCGGTGAAAGTAACAGCTCTTTTAATGTGTTTGAATCCTCCTTCATTTTCATCTAATTCACACGCATAAATTCCATTAAACTTTTCTGCAATGTTAGTTCCTTCTATGATTTTTTGCAAACCGCCAGAAATAATATAGAACTCTAACCTAATGTCGGTATAATTATTTACTACTTTGGTTAATTTGTCCAATATTTTGGGAAATCCCCTATAAAAATTCCCAGATATTTTATCCCCGAATTTCAATAAGTCTTCATTAGATACCCCATCAAGTTTTCCACCAGTTTCACAGTGTTTTAAAAAGTTTGCAAGAAATGCGTGAGTTGGTTCATATCCTGCATTTACAAGAGCCCTTACTTCTTGGTTCCAAAATTTTTCAGGCTCCAGCGAAAACTCTTCTAACAACGATGATGTACTATCAGGAATTAATGTGTCATCAAAATCAAAAATTAAAGCTATTACCTCTTCCACTTAATTTGCACCTTTATCTTGAGCCAAATTGTTCCTTGGTCTTAAGATACTCAACTATAGACTTATGAAGGGCATCCGCAACATCATTCTGTTTGGCATAATCTTTCAATCCATTATTATTAACCATTATAGTCAAAAGCTCTAACTCATTAGTACTTATAAATCTATCTTTTTTTGGTTCTGACAAGCCAGCGGTTGCTAAATATAGTCGTAAAATTTCAGTTAATTAGGTTTTTATAACGAAGCTGTAAATCAATGTAGCACATTTATTCTTAGTGATTACAGGACGATCGGAATGGTTCAAAGACCAGATCAATGATTGAATTGCATAACGATTCAAATTAAACTAAAAATCATGATAGAATTATTATATCAAATTTTGCTTCTTTTAGACTAGCTCCGGCATCCCTGTTAAATGTAAGTCAGAATACCGCACAGCGGTGAATAGTAGAACATACAAAGACCACCAGAAAAGTTAAAGAGAGAGGTGATGATCAAAGAAAAAGGAAGAAATCAATATAGTAGAACTTATACATAAAGCACAAAAATGCCTACAAAAGCCCACAAACTCCATTTTTTTATCCACATGAATGTCTGATGTACTTTTTATTTCCTGACTTTTTGCTTCTTCAGCCGAATCATCATGGATTCCCTGTCGTTCAGTGTAATTTCTCCATTTGGTGACTCGATCCTGCATTCGGGCTCCTTGGTGAGCTTAACCATTGTTCCTGGCA
>JAKBQK010000105.1 GCA_021835265.1 Thermoplasmata archaeon | reverse complement strand
CTCTTTTTCTATGAAGCACTTTCCCCTTAATTCGTTCCCACAATTTATTGCGGGGTTAATGAAGAATTGCAAACCATTGGCTAAGGTGAAATGAAAAATTGAAACATAAAACCAAATTCCTAACCGAAGCCAGAAAGAACAAATAAGTAGTATGGTTGCCTAGAAGACAATTAAACTAAGGAAAGTGCTTCATAGAAAAATAGGATGATTGAAATGTCAAAAGAGCCAGACTTGATGACAGCAGAGGAGGGATACCAACCAAGACAAATTATTTCAACTTCAAATGAACGACCCTTCATTTCGGTTGTAATCGATGGATATATGAGAAAGGAGTTCATAATTGAGGCAGTCAATTCGGTGAGAAACCAAGACTTGAATGAAAACGCATTTGAATTAATTGTCCTTCGAGCCTTTGATGACATTGAACTGGATAAACAGCTAACTCAAAATAAAGCTAAAATCCTTGACGCGAGAGATATTTCTTTTGGAGAAGCCATAGGATATGCTGTAGAGCAATCCATTGGAGAAGTTATTTGCTTTCTCGATGACGATGATAAATTCCAACCAAGTAAGCTCTCCAGAGTGTATGATTTATTTTCTGCTGATCCTGACCTTTGCTACTATCATAATGGGCAAATATTCTGCAATGAAAATTCAGATATTATAAGTAACTTCAAGTTAAGGAGGGAGAATCCTGGAACTATTAAATTTGAGAATAAAGGATTTATGAATTTGGCTTCTTCATTAAACAAGGCTGGAAGATACATAGATTCTTTATGGTTTAACCTTAGTTCAGTCAGCGTTAGAAAGAAAATATTTAACGGTAAGATGGATTTTGTTCAAAGAATAACCGGACATCCAGATGACCTGATGTTCTACCTGACTTTCTCCTTCAATGGGAAAGCTGCTCTGCTCAATACCAACGAACCTTTGACAGTTTATCGTGTTCATAACAGTACAACCAGTATAGTCAACTCAACCGATAACACCTCTCTGAACAAAATAAGAGTCAAACAATACAAGGATTTTTCTACTTCTTCGGGTGTATTTACAGAATTGATGCAGGGAACAGAGGCCGAGGAATATACTTTAGCAAGATACTCATATGACTTGGCTGCATTTTACAACACGAAAAAAGAAGCCTTGAATTTAATGAAGCAGACTCTAAAGCTTGCTCTTAAGGATAAGTTTAAGCTCGTGGAATTCAACTGGAAAAAGAGGTTTAGTACTTACTTTTCTTTTATTACATTTGCCCTTTTCTACGCAGTATCTAAAAAAATCCCAGCAGTGAATAGCATAAGTATCTTATTTCCAGGCATTGAATCCTTTCGTAGATAGTGCTATTCAGCTTAACACAAATAATTTCAGAACTTGTCTTTTGTACAATATTCCTAGGCAATTAAAGTTTATGGAGCAGGAGTGCCTGATAACTCAACCTATATCTTATTTTCAGATTACTTAACTATACATCTATGTGCTACTCTCGGTACAAATTATCTATCTAATGGATCCTATTATCTCGACATCAAATGCTCTTATCTTCAAAGTAAAAAGTACGAGCCGATAAATCTTTGCCGCAGATTAGTATATTGGAGTAATAATCGACTTCTAGAAAAAAAATCTCTTCCTTCATGATATTTTTGAAAGTTATATACTTGCCACAATTTTCCTATATTTTTTATTTGCTGCTGCTTTTGTCTATTAAGATTCTACATGTAAAGGTACAACTTTCTTCTGGGTGCGTTTCCTGAACTGCTTTCCACCCGGAAGCAAAAGAATCGAAAATAGTGGCTTAAGAAAAATAGTGTTATTCAAACAATAAATACCAATGTTTCTCGAGTATCATTAATGTATGTTTGAAATACTTTTACGTCCCAGAATAATAGCCTGTTTCCTGCCAACTCGACCGGAAATATCAGGGTTCGAAGCTATACAAGTAAACAATTTTTTGCAGGCCGAGTAATTCATTATTCTGATACAGTTCCTTTGTCGTAATATAGCCGAGATTATCTTCCTGAATCTGTATTTTCCAGCCTGGAATATGCACTCATGTAAATGGATACGGAGCTTTTGATAGAATATTCGGCTATTTTATCCAAATTAGTAAGGTTATAAATATACCCGGGTTGAATATACTCTGTAATAAATTCTTTCAAGGCATTTGAATAATCCTCTGCTAATCCGGAATCAATTTCGCGGTAAAATGGAACCATACCTTTGAGATCGGAAACTCCTGACTGTCTGGAGACAATCAACGGCAACCCTATGCATGCAGCTTCAAGTACTGAAATCGGGAAACCTTCCTTCAATGAAGGGAAGATGAAAAAGTTTGATGCTTTTAGGTATAATATTTTTGTGGACTCATCAACATCTCCCGTATACAATATATTATTGTCTTTATTTTCCGTTAAAGGAAACCCTATTGCCACAAGTTGAATCCTATTATCATTTATTTGAGTAATCGCATCGATTGCAACATTCAGCCCCTTTCTAATTGGATCCCTTCCAATAATTATACCAACTATCTTGGTTGGATCGAATCCAAGACTTAATCTAGCCCTCTTCTTCTCTTCCTCAGTCGGAACCTTGTAGAGATCTGTGTCAACAGGTGCTTTTATCAGGTTGATTTTATTAGTATATCTACTAAATGTCTCCTTTGCTTCAAGTGATACTGAAAAGATAATTCTTGCCTTTTTGACATTATTTAATTCTATTTTATGAGTTGTATAGGTAATTATTCTCTTTTTTATGGATGTCAAGTTTCTCGCCACACCGTGGAGGGTCAGGATGGCTTTATCATCGTATTTTGACGTTATTCTGCCATTATCACCATGAAAATGAATTACATCATAATCTCTGGAATGATTGGCAAGGTATTTCTTGACTTTTCTTGCATAAATATACTTCGATATGAAGAACAAATTCTTCCGTTTGAGCAAAGGTATACGAAGAGTTATAATTTTGCCAAACGGACCCTGGGTAACACTCTGAAAATCACCAGAGCACAGCACGTCAACCGATACGTTATAAATATCGTATAAGGCTTTAGCATGTACCAGGATATACTTCTCGACACCACCGTAGCTGTTTAATGGGTTTAGGTAGCCGACCTGCATGACTCTTTGAATCATCTTTCTTCAATAAATCCGAATAAAGAATAGGCTATTTAACAGTCCGCTTCTAATATGGATGCTAATTCATTTTTAGTGCAAACACTATAGGAAAATCTAATTATTATCCCAACCCATTAAGGGAAACCTCAAAATGCAGATCACAAAGAACCTAAAGAAGACGTCTTATGTTTTTAAAAGTGTAACAAATAGCCTCGAAACGGCAAGGGCACTTTCTTCTTGGAGAGAAAATGGACTTAGAAAAATAGATCTGGAATTCAAAGATGGTTCAAAGATTGCATCATTACCTCTGGGTGCAGCGTGGACGGTCATTAGTTATTACTACTGGTCACATAAGCTGAACTCCTATGATACGCAAGATTTGAAGGATCTGAGTGAGACCGCGCTTTACATATACGATAGAATTGAGGAAACATATGATAATTGGCCAAAGGGGGGATGGGGAATGCAGGGTACCCATGGCATACTTTATGCCCTGATAAGGCACTTTAAACCCAATCATCTTATAGAAACCGGCATTGCACATGGATATTCCGCAACAGTGATGCTTTCTGCCATGAGAAAAAACCACGTTGGAAGGCTGACTAGCGTAGATAATTCTAAAGTCATAAAGTTCTTCGGCAAGGAGGATCGTATTGGGTGGCTTGTTCCTGAGGATCTCCGTTCTGACTGGGATATAAGAATAGGCCTGACAAGAGATGTTCTTCCAGAATTAAACACTGATTTAGATGCTTTTTATCACGACTCTGATCACAGCGAGCAGAACATGCTTTTCGAATTTGAATGGGCCAATGAGCACCTTCAAAGAAACGGTTTAATGATATCTGATGATATTGATCTTAACCGTGCTTGGCATATATTTAACAGTAAACACAGAAATTACAGACAGATAATTAAAAGTGCGACTACAGGAGCATCAATCAAGGAATAATTTACTTCTGGTCTTAAGAAACCTTGTTCCAACGTTGTGTCAACCCCTAATAAATGGTACTATGTCGTTTAAAACCATGAACGTTCAGGGAAAAACATCTAAACTCATGACAACTTATTTGTCATATGTGGTATCCTGATTATAATGGATAAAGTTGATGCAAAAGTCCCTAGGGGACCACATGAAGTGGTCCAGCTCTGCCATGGCAGGCTAATACCAACATATTCAAGCGGGTATTCTTTAAGGTGTAATGAATTAACAGAGGGGATGGATCGGATACGTGTAACCCTCTTTGGTCCTTCTCTATCCAATAATATTACGGCAGACACTTATGGGTACCATGCAAATTTAATGCTTTTGAATGCCTTCATTCATGGGAACAGGTCTTTTGAGGTACTCCTATCCAAGGGAAAATATCTTCCATTGGGGTATAGGAAGAATATATCGAATCTAATTTATAAATCAAGGTGTGTCATACTTGAAGGTCCTTGGCACTATAGACTAGTCAAAGACCTTATACAAGATAAGCTGGTTATCTATGATGCTCATAATTTTGAGGCTGGATTGCGAAAAGGAAATAAATATTATGACTTTGTTAGAGAACTTGAGAGGGAAGTATGTGATTCGGTTAACATGATAATTACGGTTACACAGGATGATATGAACAGAATTCAAGAAGAGTACAATGTTCAATCTAATAAGATGAGACTCCTTACGCATGTTCCGACTGTGAACGAGTGCGAATGGACAGGAAAAAACAGTAAAAGCCTAGTCTTCATTGGCTCTCTCTATGAGGCAAATATCGTTGCATACAGAGAGATTGAAAAGATCGCTGAAGCTCTACCTGAATTCGATTTCCTTGTTCTTGGTAGCATATGCAGCTTACCGGGAAAGAAGAACCTTCCAAATTTGAAGTGTCTCGGCTTTGTACCTGAAACTCAAAAGGATGCAATAATGAAGGAGTCTATGCTTGCACTGAACCCCATTATGTTGGGCTCTGGGAGAAATGTGAAGATGGTTGACTATCTGGCGCACTCTTTGCCTATAATTTCAACCAACATTGGTGTACGAGGTTTTAACCCAATTACAATACAAGAAGCATGCATCATCGAAGAAATAGGTGATTTTGTTAGGACAATTAAAGAATTAGATAGAAATAGAGATCTTCTTCAGAAAATGTCCGTGGCGTCCCGTAAAAGATATCTAGAGATAAAGAAAGAGAATGCAATTTCGTTTAGAGATATTTATGACGAATTAATGTCTGGTAAATAGTAACAACAAAATAGAATTGCCTGTGAGAAGTAATACGCGCTTACAATGACATAACCTATTCGTTTGATCTGCTCTGTTCATTTTTTCTCTTTCCTTTTATAATCACTACTTTTTTAACTTCAAATGTGTCTTTGTGGATTCTACTATTCACCGGTCCCGGGTGTTCCAACTTGCATTTAACGGTGCTGTGCTCTCACTATCTTTTGGACACTTATAAGAGAGAATATACGGGGATAAGAAGGTATAAATGGGAGTGAGGAAGGGGTCAATTGAAACTACTGGACGTTCCCGGGAACACCATGATCTATAATGACATAGAATTTCAGTTTGGAGCAGAAATACATATTGTCATTGAATTATTCACGGGAGCTAACATAGCAGAGCTATGCAGAAGGCATGGTTTATCAGTTGCACAGTTCCACAAATGGAATTAGAGATTCCTGAAATGAGTCAGTAATGCACTTGGAGAATCATCGAAGGTAAAAATATATGAGTGCGATAAGTGACCTGAAACATTATTTCCTAGTTGGGATGTAGCCTTGCTTTGTTATCTTGCCATAGCTTTCGATTATACTGTATGTACGGTTTTTCTCAACATAGATTGATATGCTGAACATACCGATCATATACATTTTTGCAACGGCATCACTGCGATGAATAAATCAGTCATCTCTGTCCTATAGAAAATCAATTGACTGACAAATAGACATTCATTGTCTCCTTGACCATCTTTTCGATTGAAAAGTTTTCTTTCACGTAGTCCCTGTGATCGACCTTTATTGAGGACATGGCTGATTCGAGTATTACCGAAAAATCCGAGAAGTCATTCTTGTAGTAAAACGCAAATTCACCGCATGTTTCCCTGAATATTGGCGTATCGTTGAGAAGAATCTTTCCTCCCATCATGAAGACCTCAAGAGGAATGTAACCAAATCCCTCGTCAACAGAATGATAAGCCACAAGATCTGAATACCTGATATATTGGTGTACGCTTCTATCAGCCTGATATCCTAGAAACTTTATGTTCCTTATGCTTCTGTATTTATCGTAAACCTGGTTCTTGCCATAACCTATGACATAGATATCATACTCAGTATTCTGCATCCTATCCAGGATAAGATTGAATTTTCTGCGCACATTGTCCAGGCCGCCGAAAATGAGTATGTGCTTCTTGTCGTCCTGAAAAGGGTTTTCAAGGCTTTCCAGATAAGAATCACCAACATCCTCAATACCATGGTGAACCGATGTAATGTTATCTGCCTTGATCTCGAAGTTTCGAATCACCATGTCCCTGACGACGTTTGAGGGTACTATTATTTTTTTTCCTTTTGAGAAGAGGTTCTGCAAATATTTCATGTTGAACCTTACGTACCTGCTATTATAATCATTTATATGTTCCATGAAAGACACGTCATGAAGAGTTACCACGTTTATCCTTCTATTGTCAAGAAAAGCAGCAGTTGCATGATTCACATCTCCATTACCAAGCTTTCCTGCAGTCAATTTAGACATCAACCTGGTTGAGATGAGCCCAAAATGCCCGCCAATCTCAATTTTCCTGACTCTTCGCTCCTTTATGCTGTTGTTATTTCCGTATATTTCTGTCAAGCCAGAATACAGGGTTTTGGAATACCTGTTTACGCCATTGTTCAACGAACTGTCATACCTGACAAGATTAATATTCATTGATTCGCCCCATATCTTTTCCTGTATTCTTCTTTAATGAAGTAATCCAGCCCTTTCTTTCGATCAAGCAGAGCCTTATATACATGTCTATCAAATGAGAATGCAGAATGAATCATATCCGACACAGTATAATTCTGGAACATGAATCTGTATTTTTGAATCTGCCTTTCGACAACGCGCTCCTGGTCTTGGTTGAGTGAGAAATCCCTCTGGATCATGACAAGGTCCTCCATTCTTCCCTTGAGCCTGTTGCTCAGGTATTGCTTAAATGTTTCATAATTTGAGAAGGGCTTTAGTCTTATTGTTGTCAGGTATTCTGGTAAGTTAATAACGCCTTTTTTGCCGACATAATTCAGGTAGATGAGCATATCGTTCAGATACCTCGTCTTTTTGAACATTTCAACATCAATATATTTTGCCTGCACTGTTATACATGATGTGTTGTTGTCAATCCCATTATAATTGTAGGACGGGTTAGAATATCTGGCAAAATTGTGAATGTATGTATGGGAGGTCAGTAACTGATCCATCCTTTCAAGTTTATTTGCTTCAAACGCATCGTCATCATCCAGAAAAGAAATTACATCGTAATCGGAATCATTCATGAACTGATAAAATGCGTCATTCCAGTATTTGAAAGTCTTATTCTTGACTACGACACGTTCACTATCATGCGTGAACCCGCAGTTCGTGACTACGAAGAAGTCCCATCCCTGAGAAAGTAAAAGATTATCAAGAGCTTTCCTCAGATCCGGGATGAACTCTGGAAAACTGCTGATCACAAGGACACACTTTTTCATAATGGGGTGATTTTATCAACTGATATAATAGCATACTTCGCTTCTTCTGTAAAGAGCTTCATAGGATTTGTTTTGAGAGTTACGCCAGGTAGAAAAATGATAATGGTATATGCTGCTTAATATGCAAATTCTTTATTTGTCCTTTCCTGTTCCGTCTGATCCCGGGACTCGTATGCTTCCTTCCCCATATGGCAAATAATAAGAATTTCTTATACAATATGGCTATACATGAATATGGGCAGTGAATCCGGAGGTGATGAAAAGGCTCAAAGATTCAGGGATTACCTTGGACCTCCTGAACCAACTGCTTCGGGCTCTTACAAAAAAAGTCAGGAGAATGATATCATTGAGGGTATCTATTCTGCCATTAAGAGTGGAAGAAAGTACTACGTTCAGATAGTAAAATCCTTTAATCTTCCAGGGTTGAACTCTGCTCTTTTCTATATACATACAAATCTATCCGAGAAAGGCATCGATATTAAGCCACTCGAGAAACTTGACTTTGCGCAAACAGGTATAGAAAGCAAAAACAATCTTGTTTATCTCATTTCTGAAAAATACCTTGACGTTTCAGATCAGGTTACTTTGCAGATGTTATCAAACCTTATTGGTGGTATCGTACCTAAAGAGCTTGCATGGAAGCCTATCCTGCTTGGCCTCACTGACGAAACACTTCGAAAGGTAAGAAAATTCCAGAAAAAGAGAACCTTGGAGAACTTTTCGACCCCTTCCCAAAGGCAACAAGCGAATAATGGAGTATTAGGTGCAGGCCTGATCCTTCTCTCTATAACATTTCTAGTCACCGGAATAGGAATAATATTTTATCGCCCAGCGCTGGACTTTCTGTCATTATTCACCATATCCTGGATTATTTTCTCTTTGTCAATTATAGGAATACTTGGTTTTGTACTCGTATCATTTGGGCACTTGCAGACCAGATCTACAAAGAAATGGACCATTGGCGTAGCTTTTTTAATTATTGCAGCCACTGAAGTGGCAAGCATATTAATCCAGACCTCGTCACTCTCAATGGATAAAAGCCTTGGGCTTGAACTGGTGATACCATTTGGATTTATCTTTCATAGACTTAATACCTATATTTTACCGGAGATATATACTGTACTGGCCTTGCTTCTTGCCACTGCCTGTTACCTTCTCATATATTCATTCGCAGACCGCTTTTTCAAGATTCTAGGACTCATTGCCTTAATCCTTGCCATCGCGGCTGAAGTCATAACATTTGTAGGCGTTTTAAGGATCCCAAATTTGACCAGTTTTCAAGCCATAATCTCTTACAGCCATTTTCTTTACATCTCCTTTTATAACAATGTGACCCCAATTTTGCCATATCCATCTGTTATGCTGAATGCCACGGTCTTCATCCCTGTCTTTCAGAACTATACTGATCTCTTGCTATATTTAGAACTAGGCTTGGCTGCTATCTCAAACTTCCTTTTCTCTTTAACATATATTGCGACGGGAGTAATGAAGGCAAGACAGCTTAGTTTTGACCAGGGCGATGATTCCACTATCCCCCTTGGTGCTTCCTGAGACGACTTATGAGTAATAACACAGATCCAGATATTAGGACCAGTATTTCCGCAATTATAGCATACAGCTCAGGAGGGTATGGAGGTGTCGGTCCAGACGCTGATATTACTGGCGACTTGGGCGTAAATACAATGAGGACAAAAGTCCCTGAATTGTTTTTTACCTGAAACGTACCATGACCATACAAGGCAGATCCGCTGTAATAAGTGCTCACGTTATAGTAGTAGAGGCCGTATGGTAGTGTTATGTTCATAGAAAGTGTTCCATGCTCTACAATACCTGATATGCCTGAAATATTAAGATACCACGTATCTGATGAAGGTATACCAGATATGGTGATATCGACGTAGCCGGGGTTTTTCACAACATACTTCCCTATTACGTCCGGCATTACGTTATTGGGTGGCATATACCTTCCCCTTACATATTGGATTTTCAATATTCCTGCACCGCTTCCGCCCGAGGTCATTCCAATGTTTGGATAATATGAACTGGAT
>JAKBQK010000385.1 GCA_021835265.1 Thermoplasmata archaeon | reverse complement strand
CTAATTAAGCTTGCCATTATTCCGTCTCAGCATGGCCGGGATGGGGTAGTGGATATCCTTGGGGACTGTGGATCCCCGGACCCGGGTTCAATTCCCGGTCCCGGCCTCATCTCAAAAGTTCAATGCCCTACTGGTTTTTTGGGTGTTTTTGATCCCACCGAAGCTCACATTCTTGCTGTAAGTCATGCAGAAAACCAGCATATAGTGAACTTTTATCAGCAAATCTCAACTCAAAGTCTATTAATTCAGGGGTCATAAAGTATAACACTTTGTCCGCATATTCAGTATTGAAGCCATTCCGTGCCCTGCCAACCAACAGATCGTTGTTTATAAACGTCTTTAATTCTATCAATTTATTATTATCCATTTTTTGAGGCTCTAAACTTGTTCCAGTCTTACACCTCGAATGACTTTCCGGCCCAGGAAAAATAAACCTTTCCAGTATATCCCTAATTTTTGTGGATTTGGCACCAACTAGAGACCAATAAATTGGCAACCATTCTGAATCTCTTAATGAGGCTAAATAGTTTTCATTTTTTATTGCATTCTTAAAAGACTTGTCTTCTATCTTCTCTAATATTCTGATTAGTTCTTTATTTAGGGGAATTTTCACTTTTACAGAGTGAAAATTAACAAAATTTTCAATGAAATTTGCCAAAGCAATCTTTACCTCTGATGTAGAATGCTTTAAACCCTGAACAAAAAATTCAAGCAATCGCAACAGTGATAAAACCTGATCATCCTTTGCAATTTTAGAATAATCATAATTTGTCGGATGTTCAAGTAAGTTTAAGAATATGTTAAGAGCCCCCCTTAATTTGCCGTCACTTACATCCTCAATTTCTGTCCCTCGTTTCGAATTAGAGAGATATTGGTCCACGACTTTCATGCATTTAGATAGAATAGCATCATGTAGGTCTGAACCAGATGGACGATATAAGTTGTTTGATTTAATCACCTTTAGTTCACGTATTAGATCCCGTAAGTGATTAGATAGGACGGACGGGCTTATTTCTAATTTTTCTTGCAGATCAGAGAATCGAATACCACCGGGTGATTTGCTGATCTCTTTCTCAATACTTTCGTGAATATTTGGAGAACCTCGTTTGGCATGCCTAGAATTGCCAAAATACTTCTGTGGCACACGTGTTTATACGAAGCAACTATTTAAATATTTACTTTTGAATATACTCGCATGATTCTGATTTACAACCACAAGTTAGGCCGCAAAGGGTTACATTCAATAGACGTTATCCTCCCAGTGGTCTGGGTGAACTCTCTAAAACTGATGCCTGGGGATAAGGTCAGAATCGAAATACTTGAATCAGGACAATTACTGATTGGAGCGAGCCAGAAATGAGCTGGCAAAATGTTTTTCGGTTGTGGGAAGAGATTGTTGAAAGTGAAATTGATGATCCTAGAAAAAATCTGCCTCGGAGCCCTCAAGTAAACTTAAAAAATGAGAAAGAAAGGTGACTGTTAAGGAGACTGATATTTATGTTTGTATCGCCACCCATGAAGAGGAGGGACCCTCGCCTCCCGAAAGAGTACATGGAGGATCGCCGCAGCACATACACGGAGCTGGAGATACTTGCTGAGGCGTACATCAACAACTTCAACGACATCTTTGGCATGCTCAAGTACCGGGACGTGGCTGCAAGGAACATCGCAAAGGATGATGATGCCGTATGGGCACTCGATGTCGCTGCACTTGAGGAGGCATCGACCGACACCATCCTGAACCGTGGGGCTATTGCCAGGAAGGTCCTCAACGAGCTTGACACCGAGCCCGAGAAGATGATGAAGGCACTCCATCTCATACTGATATGGACTGCAACCGAGCCCGGTGATGAGGAATATGCCGATTTCATCCTCCCGCAATGGAAGTTTGTGCATGCTGACAGGTGGCTGAAGGAGATCGGTGCCATTGACCATTCGGATGAAGAGCATCTTGTGACCATAAAGGGCACCCTGCTTTTCCTCTCGGACCCGATTCAGTCCGAGTACGTTTCCATGCAATATCTTTGCCCCGATTGCAGCAAGGAATCCGTGGGCCTGAACCTCGTGAAATGCAAGGAATGCGGGAGCAGGAGGATAGTTTTCAATCCATCCGGAGCGGAGACAATCATGAGGAATTTCCAGGAGGCACTCGTGCAGGAGAACATTGACGACCTTGCAGGGTCACCTGCATCAATATCCGTAAGGTTATTCCACAACATGATCAACAGCTTCACTCCCGGGGACCGTATCACCATAGTGGGATATGTGAAGATGCGTGATGTCCTGAACAAGAAAAACGTGAAGCGGTATGAGATAGATGCGATAAGTGCCCTTCCTACGCTTGACAATACAGTCACCGTTACGTCTGAAGACCGTGAGGAGATACTGAGGATGTCAAGGGAGCCCGATGTGCTTTCCAAACTTGCCAAACGATTCCTGCCGGAGATAGTGGGGCATGAGGAGGTAAAGCAGGCAATAATACTTCAAGCCGTGAGGGGAATGAAGCAGAAGAGGTCCTCATCGGTTGTGAGGGACAGGATCCACATCCTCCTTGCAGGCGACCCCGGGGAAGCGAAGTCACAATTTTTACTTGCACACCGTGCAATACATGAGAAGAGCATGTACATATCCGATACGAGCAAGGCAGGGATAACCGTGAGCGTTGCCGATCTTGGTGGAAAGAGGGTATTGAGCCCGGGCATCATGGTCCTATCCAATGGTGGCGTTGCATGCCTTGATGAGCTGGACAAGATGCAGAAGGATGACCGTGAGGGCATGCACACCGCCATGGAGCAGGGCGTTATCTCCAAGATGAAGGCAGGGTTGAGAGGGACGTTTGTTGCCGAGACCTCTGTCCTTGCGGCATGCAACCCGAAGAGCGGGAGGTTCAACGTGGATGATGACATACCATCGCAGCTGAACCTCGAGGCAACGCTGATGGACCGCTTTGATTTGGTGTTCTGGTTCATTGCAGATCGGCGAAAGAAGGACAACATTGAGCTTGCGATGCAGGTCCTGAAGCCTGCAAACCATGCGAATCCAGAATTCCTGAAAAAATACATACACGAGGCCATGAGGAACACGGTGGTGTGCGGGGACGACATGCTTGAGGAGATTGCAAGGCAGTGGAATGACCTCAAAACGGCATCAAAGAATCCCGTAAGCATCGGATTCAGGGCACTCGAAGGGATGCGTAGGATCTCGGAAGCATCTGCAAAGATAAGGTTCAGCCCGAAGGTTGAGAAGATAGACGTAGAGATTGCCGTAAACCTCATAAGGGAATCCTGGGGCCCTCTCGGCTATGATACGGATGCACTGAGGGGATACAGCATCACCAAGACGGCACTGATGCATGACATCGTGGACCTTTTAAAATCAGGCGAAGCAAAGGAGTTAGATTATGATTATATCTACAGCATGATGACAATGCAGCACCAGGGACTGACAAGAAACCATTTTGACAGTGCACTCGAAATGCTGAAGAAATCAGGGCAGATCTATGAACCGTTCACGTCAAAGTACAGGGTGATTTCATGAGGGGGATATTTTCTTTCATGGAAATTAATACCTTGAATTACTTTTTTTATTATTTTTATTTACTATTCTATATTATTCTATATTATTCTATGTTACATGAACATGACATAATATATGTATATAAAGCTAATATATGTATAAAAAAATTCCTTCCTATAAGAGGTATTTCATTAAAATAAGATGAGATGTATAAAATGTTTGGAATAGATGAAAAAGAATCGGATAAGAGAAAAGTTGGTAGACCATCGAAAGAGTACACGGAAGACGAGCGGCCGGAGCAGCGTAATGTAGCCATGCCTCACAGGCTATGGTTACTGTTGCCTGAATCTGCCGAGAGGAATAAGGTGATTGCAAATCTCGTGGAGATAGTGTATGGAGATTCGTCCCTCAGGATTGAGGAGATAGACAGGGAGATACGCTACCTATCAGACAGGGTCAAAGACATTGCTAAATCGACAGTCGACAAGGTCGAGGCACTCATGGAGGAAAGAGATGGTATTCTAAGAGCCAAGGCAAAGATAGATGAAGCGAAGCAAAAAGGGGTGATATGAGATGGATGGAGACAGGAAAAGAGAGATGGAAAAAAGCAGCGTTGGAAGGCCACACAAGGTTTACATCAAGGGCAAGGAGCCAGTATGGGGCAATGTGAGGATGCTCAAGGAAGAATGGGACTTTACGCCTGGTGCAACAGGTAAGGAGAAAAGTGAATCAATCAGGTTCGCAGTCAGGTTGTTATATGGTGATGGCAAGCTAAGGCTGCAATGGATCAACGACCAGATACAGGACCTGAAGCTTGAGCAGGAGAGCGCAGACAAGAGGTTCCAGCGGAGGCTTGAGGTCTTATCGGCAGAGAGGGAACTGGTAAACTCGATGTCAGAAACGTTTGCAAAAGTGAGGCGTGATTACCCTATGTTTGCCTTCAGGAAAATGATGGAAAAATCATTCAATGATAATATTTATCCTGACCCTAAATACTACAGCATAGTCTGGGGGATAACCTGCGACATCGACAAGGTAAACCAGGACAGGCAGGACATGAGGTACGAGTTCGACTACAAGCGGACACAGGGATGGGAATCCAAGTATAATGTGAAGAAAGGACCGCATGGCAAAAGGGAGGATGAGATCGAACTCGAGATGATTGAGATGATAAACAAGGGGATGGATAGATGAGCGAGCTGCAGAGGCGAAGTGACTCAGGAATGTACTATAAAATAATAATAAGTAAACAAGAAAAAAAGAACTCCCTGAAGCCACAACCCTTTTAACTTTTAAATGGGTTCTCTTGCAGATATTTCAGGGAGATTGATTAACTTGGCATTCTGGAATGTTTGGTAAATTAAAATGAGACGCAATCTTTCTGGTGTTTTCTGGAATATAAGATTGACTAACGAAAAAAGATTGAAAAATGGTCTCTTGTATTTCTTTGTTGGTTTTGCTTCGCTGCGGGTTATATAATCGTTTATTATTCCTTCATCTAGATTGTATTCTTGAAAGGCGATAGGTAAGGTGTGAAGCGAGGACGTAGTAATCGATTTGTTCTTTAGGTATGCAATTTAATGTTTTTCTTGGATTTATATGCCTTTCATAGTCCTGTTCTTTATTCCCTGTATACTTTTGGATACGTCTCATTCCATAAAGGAAAAAGCATGCACTCCCAATTCCGTTATAGTCCTATATTCTGAGAAAGCCTCAAACATATCAATGCGAACTTCATTTAGAAATCTCAATTCCTATTAGCAACCAACTTGTACTTCTTGTCTCCTCCAGACTTGATTCCATCGTAGAGCAAAATATCCGGGAAGTGTTCAATAATTTCCGTCAAATTGTTAAAAGCATATTTTCCGGGGGAAAATTCCGGATCCAGTATTCTAAGGGTATTCCCTAGATCAGCACCAAGAACGCTTCCGTCATCATCCGCTGTTTTCAGGGCCGCTTCCAATACAATTTTCCTCAAGTTGTTAGAAGCATCATTTGCACTGCTTCTTATTGTTTTTACTGCTTCGTTGTTCTCGTTAATCACAAATACTGCAAAAGGTAGACTAACGAAATCTAGATCAGTATTTTGGGGCGTCCTTTGTTCGACCAGAACTATTCCCTTCTCCACCAATGTGTTAAATATCTGCTTTCTTTGAGAATGATCAAGGTCTGGAAGCGCTTTTGGTAAGCCTTCCACAAGAAATACGCTAACCTTAACGCATCCAAACCTGCTCTTGTATTGATTGAATGCCAGAATTGCTGCTTTTGCTGCTTTAACCTCATCAGGCGTGAGCCCTTCCACATTTAGGGAAGACCTGATCGTGTCTACCTCAACCAGTTTTTCAGCATTGTTCTTGGTTCCAAGTGCGTCGCTCGGATAGACGTACAAATAATTATTTTTCCCAACCAGGGATTTTACATCACCCGAAAGGCTCTTCTCGAACCCCACAAAGAAAAGACTTCTTCCACGCTCCCTTGCCCGGAGGGCCACAGGCATATAATCCCTGTCTCCGGCAAAGATGGCCACCACTTCTATTTCAGGGCGAGTGATTATTGTTTCGAGCACAGAAAGCGAGAGCTCAATGTCTGCGCTGTTCTTGTAGGCGGTGGAGAGGACATCCACTATCCTTATGCCCATTCTCTGCAGCTCCTTCTTTATGCCGGGAAAAGATCCCCAGTCTGCAAATGCCTGCCTGATTACAAATTCCCCCAACTTGGATCCTAGCTTTTCAAGTTGAGATGCGATCAGGCTGACGACAACCTCCCCGGCATCCTGATGCGTCATTTCATAAAGATTGGTTAGTGAAAAGTAAAAATTCTCAAAGTCTATGAACAATGCACATAATTTTCTGTCACTCATGGCCGACCCTACAAATTTATACGGAGCATGATAATATGTTTTTTCCCTAAAAATGATAGTCGTTCAAACCTGAATAATGGCATACATAGAATCAGGATGATTGGTCTGCCTTCGATGCATCTTGCATGATTTTTATTAAGCACTTAAAATCTGCATCCCTCGCTTTTTCACCATTGATAGCTAATAGGTTTTTTTCTGAAATAACAGAATTCTGGGCGCTTTTTAGAGTATACACTTTATTATGGCTTTCAAGCCCAGGAATAGCCCGCATCCACTGCTTTTTTCCTTTCATTATAATTATTATTTTATCTTCCTTAAGTGCGGTCTCCACAAGGCCAAAGTTAAATTCCTGGCTCGGTAGTCTGCACCCGATATTGATGTATTGCTTTGAATGATATGGCATATATTCAACGTTGAACAAGGAATCTGCTGCGATCTTAAATGAATCATATAATTTATTATCTTTCTGCAATCCTTCCAACAACTTCTTGAGTTTCCTGTACCACCACCAGAAACCTTGAAAGTACTTATACTCAGGGTCCAGGTGGTAAAATTTGAACTTTAGATATTCATCGCACTTAATCCACTCATTCTTATTTTCATAAAATAGGTAATTGCAAATCATATGTGACTTTAGCCTTGCCTTTAAAGGCTTTATTCCTTCGGGATCAGGCAGACACAATAGATCCTCAACCGAAGGGTTAAGATTCAACAGATAAATGGGAGCATCACGGTTTCCAATGTATGGTTCCGGTAATATTTTGAGTTCAAAATTTTCAGTTAGATTCTTGGAATCAAGGACGTTCTGGTCTTCTTCAAGCAGGTATCGATCACTTTCTTTAAGCCAAGACCCAACATTGTCTGCCCAAGGGTTACCCATTAAAGAGGATGGCTTTCTCTTTTAAGGTTTTTTATTGCCACATAATTTATTAACGCCTGTTTCTTTAATTAAAGATGAAAAAGCTAGATGTTGTCTTCGAAGAAGCGTGGTCAGAATTACTGGACCAGTACAAAAAAGACTGTAAAGAAACACTTGAGAATTCAGTAGACCCAAAAGACTGGAAATCTGCATTTAGGAATTTTCCCGAGCATTTTTATTCAGAAGCAGATGTTGAGGTTGCTCTGTCATGCAATCTCAGAAAAAAATTAAACAAAGAAACTTATTATAGATCAAATTATATTGTCAGGAATCAATTAAGATTCAGTTCAAAAGCCTATGTTGGTTTTGAAGAATTTACGAAAAGAATCAGAAAAATGGAAAAAATCTTGAAAGATAAAAATATTGGAAAGAATAGATTTGTTCCCGACATTGCGATAGATCATTTAAGCAACGCAAAAGAAGGAACTTTCCTGCTTTTCGCAGAACTTACCTATAAACCTGGCTTCAGCACAAAGCATAACAAAAGAGTGCCAAATAAAATTAATGACCTTATTGAAAAAGCTGAAGAAGAGGCAAAGACCCTTACGGCGGCTATCAGAGCTGGGGTATTGGATTCTGGATATATTTGCATAATTTCCGATGATCTTGTCTCTATAGATGGGGCAATAAAAAAAATGAAAGAACTTGAAAAACAATATAAATACGTAAAGTTCCGTTATGACGGGATGAGGCTTGAAGATAAGCTTAAAGTTCTAAAACCAACAGAGAATGGAAAATAGTTAAAGGAACATAAACATAAGATAGACAATGTAACGATTCAAAATACAATAATTTCCTTATCGGAGCATTTGAGTCATAAAGTATTTGGCGCTCTGAATTTAACAAAATAGAATCATTCTGTTGTTAATTAATGCAGACAAGGGCTATACAACAATATAACCTGTTTTGTCATTGAATAAATGGGTTTTAAATGCCGGATAAAGAAGTTCTAAACCATTATTTTAGATTAAGTAAAAATTCAGATAGACATTTATGCATTCGTGATACCAGCTCTATAAAGGATATAAGCTGGTTGCAAAATTTCTCGATTATTAAAGCTAACTCTCTGGAAGTCCCAAATCCTCTCATGAGTGCAGAGAATAACCTGTAGAACCTGAGAAGCGGTTTATCTTCAAAGACTGCAAGTTGCTAACCCAAGAGTTCTTCAATCAAAAAATGAGTTATTTTTGTCGTTTTTGTGATTGGTAAATTCACGTAACCTTTGTTCATCATATTTCAGATCGTTCAGCAATCTAATCCCAAGCTCGTCAAACCTATCTTGCCAGTTTGTGTATTTCTCCATTGTGTCAATATTCTTTATTTTCTCCTTATATTCCATTGTTGTGCTATCAAGAGGACAATCAAGTTCTGAAATCACCTCTATAGGGCTGCCGGTCATGAGGCAATAATACTTCAAAAAGACATTCAGCACTTTTTGAGCGTGACCAATTGGTAAGCTTGAATTCTTACTTAGTTCTAAGATAGACGACCTGATGATTTGGTTTGTAATAGTTTTATTATCTACCATAGTCCTAAGATTTCTTGCCTCTTCAATAAGGAGATTTTTGAATTTCTCGCTCTTCTCTTTTGCCATACTCTTACCCACGTAGGAAGATATTGATCGGCCAATCTGGGATTCCTTATAAATCATTACAAGCAGCGTATCTTTTGCACTTCTTCTAAGATTTTCGATTTCTTGCTTAGTATCTTTGCGACTCATTAATGTCATAAACCTACTCTTACATAAAAACTCACGCAACTTTAATTCATTTACAAGAACATTTTACTTTATCAGTAGAAATCTTACAGTAGATTGAAATCCAATGCATGTCAAACCTTTGTTAAGACTGTTTGTTTTATAAATTCGGGAATTTTCCTTTAAAATTTCTCAAATATTTATAGACCGTCATTAGGTATTGCAAATTATTTCAGAACATTCTCTCTTTACATTAGAACTCGAATTCGTCGTATCTCTTGCCGCAGCTATTGCATTTCACGTAGGCATCATTAACATCCTTGGTATAAGTTGTAACCTCTGAAACTATATATCCATCCTTATAGCGTACTTCTTGCTTTATGCCTTCGTTTATAAACTCTGTAAAATCATTTTTATGACAATTAGGGCAGCCTTTGTGCAGATTTACCATGATTATTAGCTCCTAGTTTGAAAATATAAATCGCTTATTATAGCTTTAGATATTTTATGTTTTGCTGCAGTTTAGAAAATATCCTGTGGGATTTAGTCTTAAAATTGGATTGTAATTATACATATAATGAATGGAATTATCTACAACTAGTCAAATAATATGGCAATTGGTTATTACCTGCCCAAAAGAGATATAATTGATTAACTTTTATTTTTTCATGCGCTTTTCCAGTTCTCTGCTGGTACCAGTAATAAATGGAGATGAAGGCGATTTCGAGGACTTCAGGAAAACTGAGAGAATGGCCCAGGATTATTTCAAAAGACTTGGGTTTGAAGTTTACAAACTGGAACCCGGATCCGGTAATGAGAAGGTTGCACTTAGAATCCTTCATGCATTGAACCTGCCTGGAAACATCTTGACAGGAGGAGTTCCAGATTTTATTTGTTGGAACAGGAGAGTATTCTTCTTTGTGGAATGCAAGAGTGGGAAATCTCAGCTGAGCGATTCACAGATAAAGTGG
>JAKBQK010000152.1 GCA_021835265.1 Thermoplasmata archaeon | reverse complement strand
TTTCACCTAGTATTGCATCAAGACTGTACTTTATTTACAACAAACTAAGTAATAGATATTAATATTATTGTAAATGAATATAGTAAAGAAATAAATAGAGAGGAATGTATATATGAGGAACTTGAAAATCTCAAAAAATTACCATAAAATGGACACTTTTTTTCTATTTTTAATGCTTGTATTTTACATGTTTTTTGTGATTACATGGTCTTATATAGAAATCGCAAAATTTTATGCTTTAAATGCAGCTGTTTGGGACCTCGGAATTTCGATGGAGAGGATCTGGATTTCTATACACACCCAGTGGACCATTACTACATTAATTCAAACCTTTTTCTTTTCTGGTTGGCAGTTCTTCCTTACTCCAGTCGCATTTACCAATAGTTATCCCTTAATGCTTTTTATCCAAGTGGTCTCTATTGGTTTACCGGCGATATTACTATACCAAATTTTTAAAATAACTACGCGGGATAACCTTTTAGCTTTAATATTTGGTTCGGCGTACTTATTATATGCCCCCCTCAGCGGGATGCTTTGGTTTGATTTTCATTTTCAATCTTTCTTTCCTGCCTTATTCATAGGCGGATATTATTTTTACAAAAAGAAGAAATATACTACTTCAATTTTTCTCTTCTTTTTATCTGGAATAACTAGATACCCTTTTTCCTTCTACCCATTTCTCTTTTCATTAACTGTGCTCACATCAATGATGGTTAACAGAAAGAAAACGTTTAGCCATCTGGTACACGAAGGTTTCGTACAATACTTTGTTCTGTTAATACTAACCATCATTACACTTATGATAAATTTTATTTCCGTTGGCGGAGTTTATGGTTTTAATAGTAATATACATAATACTGGGGGGCAAATTTATTATAGCGACATTATTAACAAATTTATCACTTTTTTTATTATTTTTACACCATTAGCTTTTTTGCCACTATTTTCCAAAAGATGGATTTTGTTTTATCTACCTTTTTTGTACCTTTTGGTGTTTACAAACTTTTATGCGTATATTTATCCAGGATTTCTGTTCCACATTTATGGGGATAGTATTGCACCTTTTGTATTTCTTGGAACAATTGATGTGCTTGGAAGATTTTTTAATACAGACAATTCTAAATTACCTCTAAAAAGGAATTGTCTAAATTATAAACAAGGACTTCTAAAAGTACCGAAAGGAAAAGAAAATCAACCAATCCGCATTTTATTTGTGTTTATTTTGATTTTCTCATTATTGATTTCATCCCTTTATACACCTTATGGCCCACTAAATAAATCTACCTCATCGAATTATGATATAAATTCATCAATTGATTATAACCTATCACTTTTTCAGCAACTTGACAAAGTACTAAGTTTTATACCCAATAATGAATCGCATTTGTTGATTCAAAACGATTTACCAGAAGCACTGCCTAGACCTTTGCCCGACTATAATAATAAACTAACTTACAACGGCAATTTAGTTGCCGGCGTAACACCATTTTTAAAGAATCTGACCAAAGATAATATTTTAGATAATAGATTTCCCATTAAATATGCAAATAATAATAGCTTTTATTCTACAAAAATTAATTTTGTTTTGGCATACATAAGCTACCCTCCGGAGTCAAGTTTCTATTTTAAAAGTAATAGCGAACCTTCAATGTGGAGAATAATGCAGTCACTCCTTAATTCTGGAGATTATGGGGTTTTAGCTGAGGCATCCGGTTTCATATTATTAGAAAGAAATTACAGTAACCCCCCTAAATATTTTGTCCCTTTTCAAGAATACCTGCCTGCGAGTTCTTTTTTTCAACCATACAATAAAACCGGATACAGTAGTTTGACTAATGTTGATGGCAAAAATGGAACTTTGTGGTACTCTTCACCGTTATCCCTTCCTCCCGGAACTTACATCTTAACGTTGAATGTCAGCTTTTCTCCTAGTGGAAATGGGACAAATATATCATTGATAGTTAACTCTAATTTTACTAATTACATAACTTCTATTACTTTTAATGATTTTTCACCGAGTTCAAATAAACAAAATATATTTTTATCTCGTGAAATTAATTTTCCTTCAACTTACAAGAATATGCAAATGGTTGGATTTGCAAATGAATTGAATGGAATATTGAAATTTTATGGAATGTGGATAACTCAAACTTCCCCATCCCCATAATAGTTAAATTAGCTAAAGGTACACTACTTGAACTTTCAGGAAAGTTCTTAAATGCTACCTTAACCTGTTCTCGCAATGGAAGCCACTTCGCTAAAAGAAAACAAGGGTGAAACACTTCAGTTACTTAGCTCTTTTTTTCAATTGGCTATGGGTGGACTTTTTTACATTATAATAATGCATATAATGCCCCAAACAATAGTGGGAGTTGTTGCGTTATTAGTCGCGGTTACATCACTTTTATCTATAGCCCTCTCCTATGGTCTCCCTTATGGATTCCAACACTATATTTCGTACCTTAAAGCTAAACAGGAAGATACCGTTTTAAGAGAATTCATTAAACGTTTCTCATTTTTATCGATATTAATTAGTTTAATTTCAGTTATATCGCTTTTGATATTTTCTTCGGCATTAGACAGTTTTTTATTCCATAGACTTGTTCCAACAGAAATTATTCAGTTGTTAGGGATTAATTTATTTGCAGTTGAAATGAATGCGCTATTTAACGGAATGGTCATGGGACTTCAAGATTATAGAAAGAGTGCACATATTTTGATTTTTTCCTATGTTTCATCGTATTCTCTATCCATAATCATGTTTGAGTACACTTCGATGCTTCAGTTTATGATTATTGGTTGGGCCATCGGCAATTTGGTTTCCACCTTTTTCTTCGTAAAAACATTGTATTCAAAGTTCAAGAAATGCAATTATACACCTTCTCCTAAAACCTCAAGAACTCCTATACGTAAAGTTTTTTCGTATTCGATACCATTGTTTTTATCTTCATCTATAACGATAGGGGCATCCTATGTCGACAGGCTCGTAGTTGCATATTATTTACCACTTGCTAAACTAGCTATATATAATCTTTCATTGTTGATAGCGTCGAGTTTGCTTGCTCTCGTTTTGCCGGTAAATAATATACTTTTAACAAAAATTTCTTCTTTATTTGCTTCGAATGAGGTTGAAAAAATTAAATTACGCTTAAGAACCTTTGTATTTGTTTTATACTATTTTTACATCCCAGTGGCCTTCCTCATATTAGTAATCTTGCAACCAACAATTATCTTTTTAGGAGGAAAAAAGTATGTGGGAGCTTTTTTGCCAACTGCCTTAATTATTTTGGTGTCTGCACTGTTTATCTCTTATAATGTCCTAATCCAAGGATATTCTGGTATACGGAAGACTAGGATTGTATATCTATCATCAATAGTTACATTTATCACAAATTTGACCTGTTCAGTAACACTAGTACCTCTATTTGGTGTACTCGGAGGAGCTGTTGGTTACTCTTCAATCTTTATATTTAATTTTTTTATATTATATATTTTTGGTAGGAGAATAAAACTAATAGAGGTAAATTGGTGGCCGGTGGTTAAAATTTTCCTCCTGGCAATTAGTATTTTTATCTTGGTTATGCTCTTTGAAACCTTTCTAGGAAATAGCACATTTTACACAGTTTGTTATTTTGGCATATATGCCATACTATATATAATAATAACAAAAAAATTAAAATTACTTGGAAGAGATGAAATCGACATAATACACTATCTTATCCCAATTAATTTTCCCCTCGTTAAGAGACTTTTAAACTGGATGTTTTGATAAACAATTATAGAGCCTCTCATGTTTTAGCAAGCGAAAATTTTCATTGTCTCCCTCGACTTTCCTCCAGCTTCCATATTTGATGGCCAATGAGATTGTGCGCAATAGCATTTAGACCAATTGCAGTATCATAAGACCTGCTCCTAGTGTACTAGACACTTTCACGCTGGAGAATCGGAGGAGCTCCTCCAAGATGGAGAATGTCCGCTCTTTTTCCAACCTGAGGGAATAGGGCGCAGAGCATTCAATCTTGCGATCTATTCCGATTCTCCTGCTCACTGGCAATCGATCTGAAACATAACCCCCCTCTGTTTGTGTCAATCACAGGAAGGACATGTGTGTTCTTACACACTTTATCATATGTTTGTAAATGGCAAGTGAATTCTGTCCAATTATGGCAAACGAAAAATATTCAGTTCTGGCAATTGAAAAATAGCCAGTCTATCATGTTGAACCTAGGTGCAGCGGATTGCTTGAACAGGAGAGTTGGTACATGATAAGGAGCTTGAAGGATCAGAGACTTTCGATCAGCGAGATATCCAGAAGACTGAGAATAAGCAGTACAACAGTACGGAGGTATCTCAAGTCCGGAAAGGTGTTGCAGTAACACAGGGATCCTATTGACTCCATGATTGAGCCCTTCCTACATCAGTTGAGGGAGTTGATTGACCGGCACAATCTCTTTGCCGTCAGGATATGTGAGGAACTGAAGAAGAAAGACTTTCAGGATTATATTCCCTCGTGAAGCAGTACAGCAGGCCAATACAAAATGACAGGAAGATCCTGTTAGTCCAAAAGTATGAAACCAATCATTGAAAACAATCACAGGTTGGTTTCTAGGAGTTCGAGTACATGGAAAACGACGGGAAGAGAAGGAAACTGTATGCCTTCAGCCTGTTCCTTGGATATTCCAGGATAAGGTATATGGAGTATACTACTAATATCAGCACACGCAACGTGATCCGCATGCACTTCATTGCCTTCAGGCATTTTGGCGGATACACTGACACAATACTTTACGACATCATGAAACAAGTCGTCATCGACAGAAAACTCAAAGCCCAGATTCTACGCCCAACGGCGAGTTCATGAGCTTCTCCGAGTACTATGGCATCATCGTCAGGCTCTGTTATCCCTATCGTGATCAGACCAAGGGCAAGATAGAGGACACCATCAAATATCTGAGATATAACTTCTAGGCGGGCAGATCCTTCGAGTCGCTGCAGGACATCAATGTACAGTGCTAGGAATGGCTTCAGAAGGTCAATTCCCAGGTCCATGGCACCACACACGAAATCCCGTATGAGAGGCTGCTGAATGAGAAGCTCAACCCCTTGGATTCGGTGCAGGCCTTCCCTTAAGGATAGAGGAGATAAGGAAAATATCAAGGGACTGCTACGTCTCGTAAAGGGGCAAAAGATATTCGGTGCCCTGGGTACACGCAGGCTGCATTGCCAGGATAATAAGGGAATCGACCATGAAGATACAGGTTGATTCTCAGATCGTGGCTGAGTATGATATTCTCCCCGGATCTAGCAGAATATTACGGGGGAGGGCATTTTATAGGCCTCCTCAAGGCGATCAGGGACCAGAACATCGGGAACTTCCAGACAAGGGTTGAGAAACTTGATCTCTCTGAATACGAGGAGACCATGTGATGGACGCATATGGGCGGGTGCATGAGAGTCTCATCGCCCTGGGACTGGACACCATTGAACAAACCATTGATAATTATCTGGAGAATGCAAGGGATAAAGGTGTCATTGAAGTGCTTGAACACCTCCTTTCCGAGGAGGTTAAGAGCAAGCGCTCCAATAGATATAAGACAAAGATGAAGTACGCGGGTTTCCCCTTCAGAAAAACCATAATCTAGGGGGAGTTCGATTTCTCCTTCCAGATCGACAGGTCGGTGATTGATGATCTCATGACCCTCAGGTTCGTATACAACAGGGAGATGTTGTGTTCCTTGGTCCACCTGGTGTGTGGGTAATACGCATTTGTCGGTTGCACTGGGAATGAGGGCACTCTAGTCGGATGCTTCAATATATTAAATATCTGCCGTTAAACTGGTGCAGTCTCTCACGAAATAATACGTGAGGGACAGGCTCAACATCCTTCCCGCAGTTATTCAATGTATGCACCCATGATAGTGTATGACATCGGATACCTACCATTGAACCGCGAGGAGTCGAATTTCCTCTTCCAACAAGTCCTTCTCGGACTGGGGTGAGGTCATGGACGACCAGATTATTGCCTCAGATATCCTGGGCAGGATACTGCATTACAGCACGATGCTGAACATCAAGGGTGAGTCTTACAGGCTCAAGGACCGGAGGAAGGGCAATCTTCCTCCATGCGAAAAGAAGTGAAAGAAAATGGTAATCATAAATACGGGTGGGGAATTTTATTCCGCCACTATTGGGGAAAAATCAACCGGCGTCTACATCTTATGCAGAATCTGCAGAAATGTAGGAAAAATTCTTCACAGAATCTACCATCTCATGAGAGGTCCAGAAATCATGAATATTGCGTTGATCAGCCAGCCCATGATCAGGAGGGAATCAACATCCAGCGTCATGTGGCACTTGCGTTCGTAAGACCACCAAGGGTGGTCTTGGACTATCCACTCCCGGGTCCCTCATTTCCAGAGTATTTTATCTTTATTGCAGTGGAATACTTGCAGGTGCGGATTATGAAGGAATCCATTGCAGCGGTGGATTCCATGGAATACGGCGGCGATATCTACTTGTTTGCTGCATTAATATCAAGGAGTCTTTCCCTTATTGATAGGGTCTGGAAGCGTGGCATTTCCTCGAGGTCGGTCTTTCCAAGATATTCCTCATAGTCTCTGACGAATATCCCGGTCGATCTGTAGGATAAGGTGAAGAACTGCAATAACGCAGGTAAATTCAGGATCTGGCGTTCTGTGTACTTTCTCTTTCGATCATCAAGCAAAATAATATTGTCCATTATCTCCATAACCAACTGGATTTGCTTGTCCGGCATATCTTGCCATTCTGATTTAGCATATAATGTTCGACATATGTTTGACGTTATGTGAAATGTTAGGTAACCTATTAGGGAAAATTAAATTAAAATAACGCTAAGGTCATTACAAATTAAATGGGAGCAGCAAAACTAAGCCTTATAAATACTTTGAAAAGAACGTTAGGAAATGTCATCAGACCAGTTTATGTCAATGGGGAAACCTCCTTTATCTTTTACATTGAGAAAGCCACAACTCGCGTTGGCCATCTTTCTTACGGAAAGATAAATGTTTGGTCTTACCAAAAGGGAGGTAATATTTCGATTGGTAATTATTCATCTTTAGGTGAAATTAACGTAATTATGGGGGGAAATCACCATAGAAATGTATCCACATTCCCATTTAAAGTGAAACTTTCAGACATAGATACTTCTGTAGATAATATTCCGATAAAAGGAGTGAGTATTGAAAATGACTGCTGGATAGGGCAAGGAGTTAACATTCTAGATGGAGTTAATGTCGCGACAGGAACGATTGTGGCTGCTGGATCAGTTGTAACTCGTTCGACGACTCCTTTCTCAGTAGTGGCGGGGGTTCCTGCAAAGAAAATTTCGACGCGATTCACAGAGGAAGAAATCAATAAACTTTTAAATAGTAAATGGTGGAATATTCCCGTTGAAAAATACATGAAAATAGTCCCTTTACTTTACTCAAATGATGTCAATGCATTTATTCGTTCAATTGATATAATTAGGGACTCAATTTAATTACCACGGATTAGTAATGTGACGTATTTTGATCCTTATGTGAAATTTATATTAGAAGATTAAATGTAGCTAGCATGTCACAAGTTTTGGTAACGGGTGGATTAGGCTTTATTGGAAGCCATACAATCGGGTTGCTGCTTAAGAACGGTTATGAAGTTAAAATTATTGATAATCTTGAGGGACAAGTACACAATGGAAAGATACCTAGTAATTTTGATGGGAAAGTAAATATAGTATTTGGTGACATTAAAGACAGGAACACTTGGTCAAAAGCACTGAATGATGTTGACTTTATAATAAACCTTGCAGCTTTAACTGGCTCTTCCCAAAGTTTCTGGGATTTAAACCGTTATTCTTACTCCAATATGATTGGGACAACTAATCTTTTTGATATACTAGTTAACGAAAAATCGTTAAGAAAAAATATTCAGAAAATAATTACTGCATCATCTAGCTATATTTATGGGGAAGGATCATACAAGTGCCCGACTCATGGATTGACCTATCCTGAAATCAGGAAAACAAATCAACTTAGGGCTGGGAAGTGGGATTACCACTGTAAAATCTGTGATGAACTTCTCATACCAGTTGCTGTGAGTGAGGATAAACCTCCACAGGTTCCAAATCCCTATGCTTTAACAAAATATGTCTCCGAAAGACTTACTCATCAATACGGGGAATATTTGGAGATACCTGCTTTATCTTTTCGATATTTCAATGTTTACGGCCAAAATCAAAGCTTGTCCAATCCATATACAGGTGTTCTTAGCGTCTTCTTCACTAGATTAGCATCTAACAAACCTATTGTCGTTTTTGAAGATGGAAACATGAGTAGAGATTTCATTCACGTTTCTGACATTGCTAAATACAATGTTATGGCTCTTGATAAGGGTGAGGGTGTGTTTAATTTAGGTACTGGTGTTCCTACTAAAATAAACGATTTGATACAAAAAATCTCTAAAAATGTAGGATTGGACCCTAAACTGGAATATACAGGGGAATCTCGCGTTGGCGATATTAGGAATGTATTCTCTGATAATAATAATTTCTTTAAAACATTTGGAACAACTACTTTTAAGAAGTTAGAATGGGGCATTAAAGAATTCGTTGAGTGGGCGTCTCATCAAGAGTTTAATGAACAATTTGATAGGGCAGAAAAGGAGAGAAAATTCTATTCCCCTGATTTGTCAAAACAAATTTGAAAAAACACGTAAGAAATGTTATATTGTATAAAACTAAAACTTTGAAGAAGGTATCATTTCCCAAACGGAAACATCAATTATATTTTTTCCGGAGAGAAAAGGACATCGTCAGCTTCCGGTAGATAAGTATCGGTGATACAAGTAGGATGACCTCATCAATTCGTCCTTTGTCTTGAACCGCTGCTTCACCAGCCATGACTGTATGGAGAAATGCTGTTCCGTCTTGTCTGAGGTCCTCTCCACCACGCTGTTGTCAAGATACAGGAATACCTCCTTCCTGTGTTTCCTCACAACTGAAAGGAATCCTGCCGTGATCTTATCCTCACCGTAAAGGCCCCTGATCCTGTCTAGTAGCATAATAGCAACGATCTCCCCTCTCGCTCATGCCCTCGGTGAGCTTCTTTGGGGGTGTTTCATTTTTGAAGGACATGTACCTGACCAGACGCTTTACCATGTCCAGATGCCCTTCAATCATTGCGTCCCTTATCCTGTGCGATAGATCCTTCTCCATGTGGAAGAGGCACCTCGGCTTCCTTATCAGCACTTTGAGGCCTGATAATGCTTTTTTCAGGACGGTTTCGTAACGGTACCCGTCTGTTGTGATGAATAAAAGATCCGGGATGCTGAATCATGAGGGCGCCCTCATAAAGAATCCTCTCAACTTTTCCTCTTTCAGGTCATCCAGTATCACCCCCACAAAGTCTCCTGTGTGTGAATCCTTCAGGAGTGCCCTGTATTTTTCGACGCCATCGATGTACGCGTACTGCTCGTCGTATACGCAATATCTGGATGGTTTCATCTTCATGTCCGGCGGTGGAGGCACATATCTCCTGACGGTTTCATGAGATATGATCACGTTGCCGAGAATGCGGAGGAGGTTCGCTGTCTTTTTCAAGGATGTTTCACCATTTTCTTGACGCTCATCTCTCTCACCTGGTCAGGATACTGCTTCGCGTACCATAGTTGGGAGGGCGTGCAACAAAGTAATATCTGCAATCCTTGCAGAGATATCTCTGAACCCTGAACACTGTGCCGTTCCTCACCACATTCTTTGAGCGGATCTGTGGGCACATTGGATTCATGAAGCTGATGAGATCGTTTTCCATGAGCTCCAGTTCATCATGGCCATGTTGTTCACCATGAAGACGGGGGAGGAATCCGCTGAGGCATGTTCATCAAGGGATTTTGAAACCCCTGAACTTCGTGTGTGGCGCCTTCCTCAGTCGCGCGTAATAGAATAACTGCACCATATTTCATTTATATTAGCTA
>JAKBQK010000196.1 GCA_021835265.1 Thermoplasmata archaeon | reverse complement strand
GCTGAAAGATTGATATAATCACAAATACAAGATAGCAATACAATAACTTATGAAGTTATTTTGAGGGTTAAAGAAAAATCTAATTGTAATGGACTGGAGGATTTTTGATACAAAAGTTCAATGAACCAACATTTAAATAATAAATTATCATGTATTTTTTATGAATCCTGAGAAAGATTTAGAAGGAGAGAAAGAAAGACTAATGAGATCGGAAATTCCAAAAGAGGCAAAGGATGATATATTGGATTTTCTGAATGAAATGAGATTTGATGGAAAATCATTTGCTCACCAATACTATTATGCTGTAAGGCTCAGGATAATAGCAACCATTCTACAGGATAAATTTACAAATCCTTCAAAGCAGGATATCAAAATGCTTTTAACAAAACTGATAGATAGAAAGATAAACAGATATACAAATGTAAAAAAACAAACCTATGAGACATCATCTCCTATACCAGAGAAGAAGATTCAGCAAAGGAAAATTTCAGATGTTACTTTGGAAGACTACAAAAAATGCATCAAGCATTACTATAAATGGAAATTGGGAATTGGAGAAGGCAAATTTAGAACTGAACCAGAATGCACACGATGGATAACAAGGAACAGAAAATTAGGTTCTAAGGTAAAACCTGATGAATTGGTAACCACAGAGGAATATCTGAAGATAATAGACAATTGCATGAATGCCAGAGATAGAGCATTGATTTCTACTTTATATGATTCAGGTTGCAGGTTAGGAGAATTATTAACTCTGAGAATAAGAGATGCGCAATCAGATCAGTATGGCTATGTGCTTTCTGTTACAGGAAAAACAGGCTACAGGCGTGTTAGAATTGTTGGAAATTCTGTTGCCTATCTGAAACTATGGATAGAAAACCATCCAAACAGAAATGATATAGATTCTCCTGTTTTCTGTGGTTTAGAGGTAAGGAATTTTGGTAAGGCAATGGATCATAGTGATGTATATTCTATGTTTAGAAAGGTTATGAAGAGAGCAGGAATAACCAGGAGGATTCATCCACATTTGTTTCGGCATAGCTATGTTACCAGAATGGTGGACAAAAACTTATCAGAATCTGCTCTAAAGGATCAAGTGGGATGGACAAAAGGATCAAGAATGATTGAAGTATATGAGCATCTATCAATAAAACAAAAAGATGAAGCAATCCTAAGAGCCTCAGGAATAGCTTTTGAGGAAAAGGATGACGATAACTTATTGCCAGTGGTATGCCAGAGATGTGGGAAGAAGAATCCATCCAATGCAAAAAATTGTTACAACTGTTGGATGCCATTAACTGTAGAAGAGGCTATTAATGAGATAGAAAAGGAGAAAAAAGTCACCGATGCATTGGGTTCTATCATATCGGGAGATCAAAAAGCACTATTACAGAATTTACCACAAGAAAGCAAATTGGATGTTTTATCAAGCCTACTTATCGATTTGGAAAAAAGAGGAGAATTGGATTTGATAAAAGATAGATTGAAAAAACAGAACCAAGATGAACAAAAGGATGAATCCGTGCCATTAGATAATGCCAGAAAAGAGGTAGGGAGAGACAAGAAGACTAAGGACAAACCTCTGAAAAGAGAACCTAAGCAAGAAACTGAATTCAATACAGGAATCGTCCACCACAAAGAAAAAGGAAAAAATTGAAATAAAGGCAACTATATAAGAAGATATGCAATGGACAGAAAAATACAGACCCTTTCATCTCGATGATGTGGCAGGAAATCAGGACATAATTGGAGAGCTTAAAAAATATGTTAAATTGACAGTATATGATCTGCCAAATCTTTTATTTTACGGAGACCCAGGACTGGGGAAAACCTCAAGCGCTTACTCTTTCTGCTATGATGGAAAACACGACTTTGAGCATATAAATTCTGCACAGCTCAACGGTAAGGATGATATGGATAAATTTGTGCATATTCTTGGCTCTGTAGGTGCAGGGATGTCTAATTTTGAAATAACAGAGGATAAAGATGATGAACACACCACAGAAGGAATGATCCTTATTTTTGATAAAGCCGAGATGCTCACCAAACAGGCTCAGAACGTATTGGAAAAGGCTCTGGAAAGCAGAACAGATGCCAAAGTGATCTTCATAGCGAATGATATAAGCAAATTCACAGAACCAATGCTGACCAGATTCACTGCATTTGAGTTCGAGCCTTTGAAAGATGAGGAAATAGAGATGTTGCTTATCAAGATTGCAAAGAAGGAGAACCTTCAAGTTCCAGATAGAACCATGAGAAAGATTATAGAAGACGCTAAGGGAATACCACGAAGTGCAGTCACGGCATTGCAGAAATATTGGATCATTACAAAGCATTAAAAATACAACATCTATCTATCTATATTGCCGTAAATTACTGGTTCTACAAGCAATCAGCTTACAACAGTTTTAAATATAAATACAAAATATATACTTCATGAGGACAAAGTTATCGAAGTATAACAAAACATATTTCGTTAGGATTCCAATAGAATATGTCCGTGAGCATCGTTTAGTGGATACCATGTCCGTTGATTTTTACATCAACCAAAATGGTTCAATTACAGTGAAACCTGTAAAACCTAACAACTGTGCAGAAAATGGAACACGCTGAATTGATGCGAGAACTAAACAGGATTTTACAGTATTTATTCGATGAGGAACCTAAGAAAAAGGAGGACAGAAAAACATGAGAACAGGAGGACAAGGAGGTGAACCGAGGCCCCCCAATGCTCAATTAAATAAACACGAACAGGTATTTAAAGGTTCGGAAACAACTGATGAAGAACACATCTGCCCAATACATAAAATTGAGATGACATTCCAGATAATTCCAGTTCCATTTACAGATGATGATGGAAATGTCACATATATAGATCAGGAATACTATTCTTGCTTCTACTGTGATAATCACATAGAGGATCCATTGTCTGTTATGGGAGATGGAGAAAACGCAGAAAATCTCCTTAATAAGAGAATAGTGGAATATGAGGAGAAAAATCCTTCATTCACACCCCATAAAGTCAATGGCGATCTAATAGGAGAGTTAATGGAATACCACGAATCAACAGATGCAGATGATAATCCAAGGAAGTCTATGGCGATATTTGAGATAGCAACGGCGATGTCTAATGCTATTTCTGCCAATGCAAAAGGTAAAATACTGCCCAATTTAGGCTTCTGGTGGTCAGAACCATCTGGAACCAATAAGACACCTCTTTTAGTATCTGGAATAGATGATTTCATGCCGACAATATACAAAGATCACGTAAGATATGAGACAGGAACAGCCAAAGGAATGATGAAATCTCTTGCAAAGTTTTACTCCAATGATCCAGATAAGAAGAGGGACGTCATGATAACCTGGGATGAAGCACAAGTTCTAATGGCAATGCTAAAAGAAAACTCTCTTTCAGACATCTATTCCTTTATGTGCCAGATGATAGACAATAGATTGCAATCATATACAACCATAGCCAGAGGAGAGGAGAAATACCCACCAATAACAGGAAACATATGGCTGTCTGGAGTTCCAGAAATGATTGAGAAATCCAACAAATCCTTTTGGTTTCAGGGAGCAGGAAACAGATTCCTATTTGTCAAATCCAAAAGAGTATGCATCAAGGACATTAAAAGATCCTCACTAGATGATAAGATAAGAGAGGAACAGAGAAAACACATCATAGAGGAACTCGCACTTCTTAAAAACATTAAGATGGTAAAATATTCTGATGAATTTCTCAAAGATTACAATGAATACAGAACTGAAATATTACAGGCAATAGCAGATGTTCAGTCCGATCTATCCAGTTCGCAGGATATTGATAACTATGATGTTCTTTCCAGAAGCAAATATCCTGTATTGGTCTGGAAATTAGCCATCATTCATTCTGCATCCAGAGGCAACTTCGATGGTGAAGAATTGAGAATGGAATCCATAGATTTGCAGGAAGCCATTAGGGATCTTGAGGAATACCATGCCAATGCAATGGAAGTATTCAACTACTGGCTGGAAAAATCAACAAAGGATGCAGAGATACGCAGTTCGCAGATGATTAAGAAGAAATTCGAGAAGCATATTATGACCATTCTTAAAAATCCAGATAAGAGATGGGATGTAGAAAACATAAAAGATAAAGGTAAAAATGGAGTTGAGATATTCGAAACCATAGCCTATAAATCAGAGAATGGCAAATGGGTGAGTAATGGAGACCTGCAACCTAATGCCAATATGTTGTCAGGGGATTTCCAACAGGCAGTTGAAACATTAAAAGAACAGGGGCATCTTAATGTAAGGGAAGCAGTCAGATACAATAAAGATGGTTCCAAGAATTTCAAAGAACTTTCCCATTCTGTCCATTCTGTTTCAACATTCTACAGATGGAATTATCCATCTGACACACCAAGGGGAAATTCCAATTGGTAAAATTAGTAATTAGTTTATTTAGTATAATTAGTATTTTTTTTTAATTGTACATCGATAAACACTCTTTACGTATATTGGCTGATTACTAATTTACTAATTATACTAATTAATATGTACACCCGTTTTCTGTGATAAATGAAAGATAATAATCATTTGAAAAAAAGTCTTTTGCAGTGATAGTAATCTACAGGTTCTGTATCAATTAGTAAATTAGTTTATCAATTTACTAATTGAGAGCCTAAAGGAGATGCTTTAGATCCAAACCAGAAGAATGAGTTGCCATGATAAGTAAGTAAGGTAAACCGATGACATCGAAACAGTTATGCAAATTAAAGGATTTTACCAATGGGATAATCAGAAACATAGTTCTGATGGAAAACTTACAACTGATGGATTACTATTCCATCTGATGGATTTACAGATGATGGAAATGATCTGATGGATTTCTGTTTTATCCAGTGGATGGATCAGTAGATGGAGATGGTGATGGAATACAGTGAGTCAATCTATTGCTTATTATTTCTGATATAATGTGTTGGAGATTTCCTTCCACACTTCAGGCATGATGGTCTCATTGTGATTTATTTGAATGAAATATAAGATGTTAACTGAACCTCAACAGCTTCCTTACTGTTGCCAGAGATTTACCTAATCTACTCTAGAAGACTTTCGTAACTACATTGTGTATGATACAATAAGAAAGTTTATGCTCTAAGATGCATTGTTTCAATTAATTGCCGCAATCTATTGACAAAAATGAGGTATTAAAGAGAATTGATGGAGTTTTAGACTACGTTAACGAAAGTATAAAAAACATGGATCAAGAAATTGAACGCCATCCGTATAATACAACTTTGAAAAATAATCTAATATCTAAAATAGGTGTTTCATTGGTACTTAAGATGAAGCAAACCATAGAAGATATTGCTCCCAGAAAAAGTGAATACTGGTTATATGCTAAGTCTATAAAAATAATTTATTCACGTAATATGATTGACCAATTAAGTGAGGTTCTAAAAAGCTTAAAACATGATTATTCTAATAACTTTCTAAATAGTTTTAACGAGATGATTGATGCCGATATTTTTACAGATATTCTTGAACAAGCAGAATATTTACTATCGCAATCTTATTTTAGAGCATCCGCAGTTGTTGCTGGTGTTGCTTTAGAAAGTCACCTTAGAAAGTTAGCAGAAAAGAATCAAATCCCAATTACGAGTGATGATGGGAAATATGTGAAGGCAGATTCCCTCAATGGTAACTTACTTAAGAGTCAGATTATTGATAAAACTATGAATAAATCCATAACTGGTTGGTTAGGGCTTCGTAATGATGCAGCCCATCCTGACGCAAAGCAAGGCGATGAAGGAATGATTAAACTCATGATTGATGGGATTAAGCTATTTATTGAAAAATATCCTGCTTAAACATTTAGATTCCAAGATCCAGGTATTCTGGATTAAATGAGATTTCCTTAAGTAAAACCTCTGATAGCTAAAAACCATAAACTGAATCATTAATAGAATTCTTCTTATGGAATAAAGGATTGAGTTGTTGGAAATATGTTTTGTTATAAACACATAAAGGCAGGATAAATAGATAGGAAGCAATCAAAAATCTTTTCCTGACTGGTTTTAGATATTCCCTTCCAATCGTGGAAATTTTCCTGGAAACTCCTCTAATATAGATTTGTATAGAGACTGTTCATCACTAAAACAATAAAGAGATTTGTCTATTCCCTCAAATTTTTCCTCTTTTCTATATTCTAATGGAATTCTTATTCTAAGATTCGCCCAGTCATCTGTTGTAAATTCTTTACCGTTAAAATCAGAATAATCCTTAAATTTATCATACAATTTGATAAATGGGATTTCCACATATCTCGGATATGGTAAGGCAATACAGTAAATTAAAGAAGTATTCATACCTAAATTTGTTAATCGCAACAATCTAAAAAGCTGACCTTTCTCAAATTCTATTCTATAATCAACTTTTGGGCCATACTGACTTTTCACTTCACTGACTATGAGTTTTTGATTTTGAAATCTTAAAATTTCAAGTTTATTTCTGGATATCATATTAGATACTCCTAGAAGGATAATTTTTTTATTAAACAGATTATTATTTTCTTTTTTGGAAAACGCCCCTCTAACTAATTCTAAATCAGTTTCACTATAAAGTCCATTCTTTCCCTTGAGAATTTCCTTTACCTCCTCGCTCAATCTTTCAATATTTACATCTCTAGCAATCAATAGTGACTTTAATTGGCTAATTGCATCATCGTCCAAATCAAGACCCCATTCAAAGGCATAGTGATGTGCATTATACATGGTAAAAATTCCCTTTGATAGCAACTGTTTTCCAATTAGATTTTCCATGTAAAAGCCAAAAGGCTGTCTGAATTTTTGTTTAAGAGTCTTGTCCATAACCTACATGTCAATTAGTTATGATACAAATATTATCGGATTATTACTTTGGAATAATCGAAAAGAATAGTACATCCCCGTGCTTCCTGAAGCAATGCCTCCAAATCGCTTCAGGCTGCAATGCTTGAGTTCATAGTGGATAAATTGGCCATAAGAGTCTGATGGAATTAAAGTAAGGCTATTCTGGATAAGTGTGATCTGCAATGATGATGATTTTTATCGACTTTTTTCATTTGTCCATTTTCGTCAATCCTTTTAACCTGTCATCAATAGTTTAGTCGATAATTCACTAATACATAGAATATATATAGCAAATGTGATATGTGTCTGGATGAGATATATGATAAGCGGTAAGGATCTCGTCGAATACATTATAAATTATTTTGGCGAGGTGAACGCTAAACAACTTCAGAAATTAGCTTACCTGACGGAACTTGAATACATGAAAGCGCATGGTGAAAGACTGACCGATCTATAGTTCAAAAAATTTTACTATGGCCCATATTCGGATGGAATCGAAGAAATCAAAGCAGAAGATGACAATATAATAAATACCAAAGACCATGATTATATTATCTTGAAAGACAAGAAAGTGCCTCTGTATACATACAAAAGGTCAAAGCTCAAGGTTAACAATATAAATTTAAGTCCAGAATTAAAGAGCGAAATCGACACTATCCTTAAGAAATATAAAGGAAAAACTGGAAAGGAATTGGAAGAAATTGCAGATAATACTGAACCATTTCTGGATGTGGAGGTTATGGGTGAAGCAATAGATCTTAATGGCTATGCGAAGTATTATAAGTCGCTTCTATCAGATAAATTTTGGGAAAAAGCCTTTAAAGCACGAGAAGAAAACGAGAAGAAAGGAGTATACGGAAGACGGATTATAAAAAATGACTCAGATCTGGAATCCTTCTTTTCTTGATTTTAATGTCTTGTGAAAACTACACGCTTGATCTAAGTGCGATAGAATCAGAAATTAATAAAATCAAAGATAAAAGTATCAAAGAAGAAATAAAAAAGAAGCTAGAGAAAGTGAAATCGAATCCCGAAATTGGAGAGTATAAAAAATACAAATTATCTGGAGAACGAGCCGTAAAAGTTAATCATCAAAGATATGTAATGTTCTATCATGTAGACGAAGAACAATGTATAGTTATTTTTTGACCTATTCGATAGACATGATCATGCATATAAGCGAACTTTTTAAAGCGGACATAGATTACCCCAAATAGAGAAATAAAGGTTGTTCGTGCTGGTATAAAAAAGTTACGCCTTTCCTGATGATCTGATAGCGATTCCATATCTATTTTCGATCATGTAATATCTGATTGATCGGGCCTAGTCTAAAATATACCATAAGATCGGAAACGATCCACTGATGGTAAATCTCTGATGGAATATAATAAACCTGTCCTATGCCTAATATCTGGAATATCTACTATATCTGATGGATTAATCAAATGAGAAAAGCGAATAACAAAATAAATGTATGGCATAACTATAACGCGAAGCTGTTCCAGAAATTCCTCACTATTTTCTGAATTTAAAATTATAGAGTCCTTATAAACTAAACAAACTATTGATCCATTTCTTCTATTTTAAAATCATCCCAAACAGCACTGATCTTTAACGTCTTTACCATGGTGAGAAGATTTTCCCCTACTATTGTTAACTTTAGTTCAAACTTCAATGGCATATTTTCAGCTGTAGCAATACCAATTTCACAATAATCTAGAGTAGAACAAAGATGAACCTTCGGAGAACCTTTTATGATATAGAACAAAAGCAAATCTTTTTCTTCATCTTGAAAAATATCCGTTGTTTCATTTCTTAAGCATTCATTTATTCCATTGTATATCCTTTCAAATAAGTTGCATTTACGTAAATCTTGCTTAATTTTAGGAGAGAACCAATTTAAATATCCTCCGTCATACCATTTGGATACGCGGGAGACATTCATTTCCTCTATTACTCGGTATTTAGCCCCAACACGACATCCTTTCACATATCCTTTGATCGCTTTAAATCTAATAACTCCAAATTTCGCAATAAATTCATTCATATTCTCTCCGGGTTTACCTTGCCACATCGCAAAAATCTGCGAAGAAGCGAGGTTATGTACCTGATCTCCTGTTGCTTGAATATCGTTCTTGGCGCTATAAGTTATCGACCCATCAGGATTTACCGTTTTTACTCCTGAAGATGGGGGCGTAAAAGAACCTCTGTAAAATGGTAATATACTAGTTTCCAATCTAGCCCCAGTTTGCTCCCCATGTCTTCTCAAATAATAATAGAAATACCACAAAATAAAAATTAAAAAGATTACAATAGATACAAATAATAGCGGATATTTCCAAGGGAATGGTACAAAAGACATTATCAACGTAACAATAGTACCACCAGCTAAAATGCAAGCAAGTATTACAGATAAGCCCTCATATTTAGTCATTTTCCATCTGCTAATTACATGCTCTATTAGCTCTTATATTTCTTGCTCAAACCTTCCTTCTGGAAAGGTTATTGCAAAAAAAGCCCGTATTATTTCTATTTGAAACTTTAAGATTTCACGACGATCCGATAATGGCTCCGTTTCTCTTTTGGATTGTCAGAACCCCAACCCTCCCATGTTGACCATATAGCCTATCCGATCTATCGAAAACACTCTGAAGCATAGACCAAAAAAAAGGAAAGGTCCAACTGATGGTAAATCTTTGATGGAATACAATAAACCTATCTATCTCTTACTCTCTGAATATTTTCCATAGCTGATGGATACCTGATGGTGATAGAATTTGATGGATTAAGCTACGGAATGGCCTGATGGAATGGATGGGATTTGATTAATGTTTTAAGTGAATACTAACTTGCCTATCAATTCTTTTGCGAAATTTACTATATTATGGATTTCCTATAATACTCCAGTTGTCTTTGAACTGCTCATAATCGTTGGGCTGAAACCAATAGCTCTTCTTGCCATCCTTTATGCCTTCATGAATTAGGGATTTTGCTGTTGGCGTATCCACAATATACAGGTTCGGCTCGCTGAAAACGTTGTTGACTATGAAAACATATTCAGCTATAAAGCTGTCAAGGCTACTACCAAAACGAGCTGGATTTCTCTTCGAAAGCGTCTTTACTTGTATCGTATGTGAAT
>JAKBQK010000456.1 GCA_021835265.1 Thermoplasmata archaeon | reverse complement strand
TCAACGGAAACTATTTAAATTATGTATTATTTCTATCTATGGCAAATAGAAAGGTCTAATATTCCATGAATATTACGAAATCTGTCAGAAATAAATAGTTTCCGTTGAGATTCATAGGTTTATGAGCAAAGTTGGAAACCACGATGAGAAGAAATTCTCCACCAATGGCACTGCGATCTTGCAACTATGGGGGCTGATTATTAATCAAAAAGAAATATGCAGTATATGGAAAGGGAATAATTAGAACTATAAAGATCAGATATGTTCTCGGACTCAAAGAGCAGGCATGACACTTCTATTACTCAAGTTTTGTTTTAGGTATTATCCGTCTCGCTTCTATAAGGACAAGCTGGAGAAGATAAAAGTATTTGTTAAATTAAAGAAAAATGCAACATTGAATAGGTTAAAGAAATGGAAGGGTTCCATCTGAAAAGCAATTCAGAATCAGTTTCGCAGTTGATAAGATTATGCTTTGCTCGGGTGTAGCATAGAAGTGGGAACAGTATGATAGACAGTGCATTATTCACTGCGTTCTTTAGCATAATTTATTCTATATGAGTAGATTATAAAATTATGTTTCACGCTAGAGGTAGACGGAGTAAAACAGTAGAAATCTTAGAGTGTATTGTGCACAATGTCAGGCAGTGGGATTGATACAAAATTTTAGTTATATATATTATGCAACTTATATCCTACATATGCCGATTCCTGCACATTTCTTCTGTAACTGGAAATGACATCCTTCCCTAGGGATTCAGAACCCATAGTAGTAAACGTTGTCTCGAAATCAGAAATTACATAATTGTGTAATGTCAATCTTATTGCGAGGTCTGTGTCCTCTCCGTTATTTATGAACACTTCATCGAATTTTTCACCTTTAAGTATATCTGCTTTTATTATAGAAATGGGTTGAATTTGTGGAATTGTGATCAATTTTCTAGTAAAAAGGAATTTTTCAAATCTCATAATAAATTTGTACAGAAAATTTCGATCTGTGTAGTTAGAAGGAATCTGTACATAATGAATGCTTGACTTATCTTTAAAAAGATTAGTACGTGAATATCTTGACTGTGCTCGAGTAAGGGGAAATATACGGAAAAAACCAAATAAAGATAATATTCTTATAAGACTCTCAAAGATAGTTGACTGTTCATAAAGATCAAGGAACTTAGGCTTAATCTTATTTTCTTCTATTACTGTTGGCAAAAGTATATCAGCACTTTTTTCATCTTTTATAATGTTTCTTAGATCATGATCGCCAATCCAATCCAGATCATCGTTTGCAAGCACAACCCAGTATGGATTGTAATTAAGAGCTTTTGAGATTCCTAGGTTCATTGATCTGGCAAAATTGAAGTATTGTCCACTGGACTCAACAACAATAACAAAATAACTGGAAAAGTTACTTTGAATTCTTCCTTTGGTTTTGGAGATATCTTTAGTTGGAACAACGACAATCACATTTTTATCGAATTCTATGTTCAATTCATAGATTTTAACATCAGCCTTCGGTCTATTTTTTGAAAAATTAATCCATTCTTCCACGTTATTTAAACATTCATAAAAAATCCTAATGTCCTCATATTTATTTGAGGAATACAGTTTTTCATCAACACATCTTCCTGTTCTGAACTGTTTATTTTTAGTCATTTTCCCAACCATCTCTTTCTTTACGCTCTGGTCTCTTCTATTGCATCTATAATCAAAACCTAATCTTATATCATAAAATTTATAATAACTCTTTCGTATTTCTGCAAGAGTTCAGCCGTATGAGAAGTTCTTAGATTGGTAATTAGGGATATTTTCTCTTCTTTCTAAATGATTCAAGTACTGAATACGCTCTTGCAAATTTTTTTGTTCCAATAATCAATCTTGATACTGCTGAAATCTTCCAGAATGCTAAGATTTGTCTCATGACTCTTTCTGCACGGTTCTTCGCGGATTCAAATGATCTGTTAACAACAACCCTAAACAGGACATTCTGAGTTATATGTGTGTACATGCACCATTTAAGTTTTTTCGTTTCTTATGGTGTATCCATATGGGGAAACTCTCCATATAATGAATTGATTTCACCTTCTGTGATCATATCCCTTAGGTTTTAGAGGAGTTCCTCCTCTTTTATACGCACTGAAGGGCATGTTCATTATGTACGTGCCTTTCAGATTCCTTATTTTTATGAGTTCCTTTGCATCGCATACGATGTGGGAGTTGATCTCCAGGAATCTCAATTAGAGCATCTCTCAGACTTGGACTTGAACTTCCCTATTCTTCAGATTAACGTAATCATAGTCTACGAAATACCCATATGTTATTGTGCGAAGAATCCAGGAAAACGTTTCCCTACAACCATGAGGAATTGTTCTATTCTCTCTCGTCGTCTTCTGAATTTGTTGTATTTCTTCATTTCCAATTCCGCAAACGGTTTGTTCATTTATCTAAATTTTAAGTGCATCTTGAATCTATGGCATCTCTTGATATAATTGACCCAACATTAAGATGTTGGGTCAAATTCTATTGAGAGATCGTCTTGAGAGTGTCACAGTCTGAGATGCAAGTTCCACTCATGTCCATCTTTCCTATGCATTGTCTTCTTTGCTTTATTTCTTACGTTAGGGGTGAAGATTATAAGGACATTGCTTTATTTTTTCTTCAGTATTTTCAATATGAAGATGAAACCGAGAAAATCGAAGAATATTTTCTTGATATTCTTCACCACGGGTGCCATCATTGCAGTATGCTATGTGCGTTTTGTCGGGATGTAAGCTCAAGTCTCTACTTCTTCAATCGCTATTCAACATACTTACATATATTCAACCTGTTTCCGCGATCTTCAGTACATTATTCTATCATCGGCACAACTCTCAAAAGGGTTCACAGATGCTTTTCATCAATTTGCACGTCAAATGCGTGGTGCATGAATAGATTATGAGCATTGATTATATAGACACCTTGAACTATCTCTATATATAAAATGAGCCTTGGTATGTTCATGTATTTCCTGGAAATTCTATCAGTATTCTTAAGTCTGTATGCTTGAATAACCACCTCAATATCGACTGCAATAACTTTCACGATAGCTCTTGGAAACTGTCTATGCTATTCTGCATGAGTCTATTTACTGCTTGTTCACCACTAATGTGTTTAGTGGGGATTAGTGTCAGATACCACACAACAGCCTTTTATTCACACTTGTAGCACACATCGTGTCTCGACAAAAGGCATCAATCTTTGATGTTGCCTTGCAAGATCAAGTTGAAATTTAACTATCTCTTAAATTCTCGCAAATGCATCATTTGGTAAACGTATTTCAAATAATTTTTTTTCATTGGCATCTATAATTTGGCAATTTCATGGAATAGAAATGATTTTAAAAGGTTAAGCAATCTTGCGTAGATGAAGGTAGGGCTTCTCGCATATAATTTAACATCAAGACACAGTGGTCAAACACGATTTTTAATTAATATTGCAAAAGGGCTTAGATATATTGGGCATGTTCCTATTGTCTATTCTCTTTTTATTGATGGTACAGTTGCCGCGGTTCTTAATGAATCTTCAATAAGATATACTTCATTGAACAAACCTCCTAATATGCTTTCAAACCTAAAGAGTATAAACTACTCCAAAACACTTGCAGAAAAACTCTTTAATCTGGTAAATGAGAATGATGAAGCAGATGTTTACGTTGTCATTGCAGATGAAGCAATACCTGTAGTTAATTATCTTTCCAAATTCAAAACGGCTTACATTTCAAATGGAGACTTAACATTAATGCTTCTCAACCCTGAATTTAAGAAACATAATAGATTTGCGACTAACGTGCTCGAAAGAGGGTTTGTGAAACAGATAAGAAACCATGCAAAACTTGTTGCAAAGTTTGATAAGGTGATGGCCAACAGCAACTTCACATCCAATATTATGGCATTTTTTTATGGAATTCCAATCGACAGGGTGGTTTATCCACCTGTAGACCCTTCTATCTTTAAGAGAACATCAGACAATGAACCAGATGATAGGTATGCATTAGCACTGGTAAGGGGTGAGGCAGATCCGCTCTTTCCGATTGTATCTTCACTGGCTAAGAAATGTTCTTTAAAAGTTGTTGGTGGAGGCAATGTTCGGAATGCGCAAAATCAGGGATTCGTATCAGAGAATCAGTTGGTGAATTTATACAATAAAGCTTTAGTCACCATTTCACCAAGCACTGTTGAGTTTTATGGTTACAGTATAGTGGAATCCATGAGTTGTGGGACACCATCAATTGCCTACAACAACGCGGGTGCAAGGGAACTTATCATAAATGGTAAAAATGGTTGGTTATTTGGCTCAAAGAATGATTTTATAGATGGAACAACAAAGCTATTCAATAATGGTTATGAATATGAAGTTAGAGAATCTTGTTTGGAAGAATCAAAAAAATACACAATTACCGAATCTACAAAAGCTCTTGTTTCAACTATTGCCATAATTTAATCCTACTATTAACAACACAAATTATATATTAAGAAAGAGGTATTTGACCATATCCCTACAAACTTTAAGGTGAAATTAACCTTTTATTGCAAAGATTATTTATTGGCAAATCATTTTACTCATTCTTCTATGCTGAAATACAACTTTCATTATTTCATTTTGGAAAGTTAAGGAAGAAATAGATCGATATGAACATTTTAAATGAGTTGCTTAGAAAGTATGTAAAATACTAAATAAAAGAAATGATAATCATTGTGTGCAAATTTTACCAAAATGCAAAACAAGCAATAAAATTAAGCACATTGTAGGGATTTATGCAGAAATGTCTAACGGGTTATTTCAGGTCAAGTATCACATTGTAAATAACAGAGAAAATAGTAATTAGTGTACCTAAGTTTTTAATTTCAGATGATCGCCAAAGTCACACAGTTTACGGTGACGTATTGATGTTTGAAATTTTGTCAAACACCTTCACTAGGTCCTTTGCGTTGTTCTCCCAGGAGTAGGTATTGCATAAATCTAGATTTCGAGCAGCCATTTTTTCAAGAACTTGTGGAGAAAGATGCAATGCATATTTTAAAGCGAAAACTGTTCCATCAAGCAATGGCTCAGAGATACGAAATCCATTTACTCTATCATTTATGAGTTCAGAAAGCCCTATACCTTCATTGGCAAATGGGATCAGCCCATAACTCATAGCTTCAAGTGCTCCCATTCCTGGCCCCCGTTCATTGTTTCCGAATCTTATATAAAAATGAGATGTTGATAATAGTCTTCTTTTCTCTTCCTCATCAATTCTGCCCGTTACCTTTAAATTTGTTATATCTTTGTTTCGTTCTATAAAGCTAAACATCTCTTCCTTTATGGTCCAAGAACCTGCAACAATGAAATCACATTCTGGAAGCAGCTTAGCCAGATCAGCATAGAAATTTGCATTTCTACCCCTATCCCAGAGGGCCAGCGACAACACTACTTTTCTCTTAGTAATAAATTTTCCACTGTTAAATTCGCTCAATATTGGTTTGGGAAATCCATTCCTGATTAGGAATGTGTTTCTGTTAAATTTCTTAACTATGTTATAATTGTACTCGCTTATTGTAATGATTGCTGGTGCGATAATAATTGAGATAAAGTCATAAAACCAAGCAAATATGGCGAATATACTAGTCTTTTTCATACCTGGTGGCAGACGGAAGAATTCATGCAATTGTATTGCATATTTGACTCCCCTGATCCTGTAATAAACACCAAGGAATGCGGACCATTGATCGTGAAATATAATTTGGTCATATTCTCTGAGTATTTTTCTCGAGTCAATAATATAATCAAGATCTACCGTAGCTCCTTCCCCGCGATGGCCAGCAAATTTTATTGTTACATAGGTCAGAATTTTTTTCAATTTACCTTGTTTTTCATTCCGTCCGTGCAGAATGTGTGTTCGTTCAGATACTTTGTACAAGGAATCAGCATCTCTTAAAAAAAATAAGTCAGAATCATATCCGATATGTAGCAATGCTTTTTGCTGCTCAATAGCAACTAGAGTAACCCCTCCCGTCCAAAGAATTCTACACACTACTGCTAAGCGTTTCTCAGGCTGTTTCAACGGTATATCGATTTCATATTGGGTTAAAAGATTTGCGGTTTAGACATTAAGGGTTCCGATTAAAATGACAATCGGGGTTTGATTCACAACTCAAATGTCAAGCTCATCTAGAAAATTGTTAATAGAATTTTTTATGCAATAGCATTTATTTTTATTCACCAAATCCTGATAAAACTCTTTGTTATTTCGCAATTTTTCTATATTTGAAGAAAATTTTTCCAGAGTTCGTTCGCTGAGAATGATCCCAGCGCCATGGTCGTAAAGGGCACGAAATTCAGGCAGATCAGAGGCAATTATTGGAATACCTCGTTCTATGAAAAAAATTGCAGCATAACTTGAGCCAGAAGTTGTAACATATGGTAAAATACCCACGATTCTCATTTCGGAGACGAGTTTATCCATTTCCTTCTCTTGAATATACCCCCTTATTTCTACTCCCACATCAGACAATCTAGATATTAGGTCATTAATGTATTCTTTTCCTTTTTCTGTCTTTGACAAAACTAGGTGTGATGCACCACTTAAAATGAAATTCACATCTGGAATCGCTTGTTTGATTAGTTGAATTAATTCCAAGCCCTTGTATGGTGCAATATATCCTATATTTATTACCGATATATCAGAGTCAATGCGGCTTCGTACCAGTTCTTTAGTCTCTAGACAGGGGAATGGGTGAAAATATACGTTCTCAAATTCGTATTTGTTCTTTAGAATAGAGAGCAAAGTTATGGAAAACACATGAACTCGAAGTTTTTTAAGCAATCTTGTCGCGATTGCCCCTCCCAGTTTCATAAAATTAAAGTGCTCATATCCTGCTGCCTCATTAGTAGTAAGATCTGGGGAATCATGTAAGATCACCTGTATTTTCCCAGTGAATAGATTATAATGAATAAAAATGAAAACGAAATTAGCAAAATTAATAAAAGGCGATTTACCATAAGATGTAAATCCAAGATTTATCAGGATCTTTCCAGGAAATCTAAAAATCTTTATCCAGTTTGCAAACAGCGAACGCATTGTGTCATTTGTGTTAGTATAAAATTTTTCAATTCTTTCTGAACCAATTCCTGAAAAAAGTGACTTACCGAAATCACCAATTCCACTACCATCGAGTGAGTTGACAAACAACAGTTTTGAGTTATCCCGTTTCATTTTTTTTAACCTACAATAATTAATCCTACCATTCCGATAGAATAGCGTTATTACATCATGCATTCCAAGTAATGGCTATCATTTAGCTCTTGTAACAATCTGAGAAGTAAATTTCTTGGTCTTTACATCCCTCATCAATCTCAGTATTCCATATCCATGTATTCCTACATCATTGACCAAGCGTTTTATAGATGTTTTATTGTACTTTCTCTCTTTCCATGTTACGGGTAGTTCGGTGACCTTGAAGTCAGATTTTATGGCTTTAACAAGTAATTCCGTGTCCCAAAACCATGAGTTAATTTCTGTTTTGTTTAGTACATATTTTTTAACCTGATTGTTAATTATTTTATATCCGCACTGGTGGTCATTTAATTTTTCATCAAATAGAATTCTAAGCATATAATTGTAAATCTTCGAAACTGCGTTCCTTAGTGGTGGTCTTTCCACTTTTGCACCATTGCAATATCTGGAGGCAGTGACAATGTCATACGAACTGTTATTTAGAAAAGACAAAGAATCTGATATTATGTCTACCCCCATTGCTAGATCTGCGTCAATAAATGAATAATATTCAGCATCAAACCTTTTCCAAGCCTCTCTAACCGCAAATCCGCGACCTTTTTTTTCATAGTGTACAATAATCTCTACATGATCGTGATGGTTTTTAAAATCGGTAGCTATCTTTACCGAATCATCTCTTGAGTCATCAACAGAAAGCACCAATAGGAATGAGTAGGTTGTTGTTATAAGATATTTGTAGAGTGAATTCAACTTCTCAGATAGAATTTTGGCCTCCTTATATATCGGCATTACTATCAACAGATTTATTACTTTAACATCTTCCTCATATACTTGAGAAGTTGCAGGTTCGAGCAGCAGGAGATTTTGTTGTAGTTCCATACAAATAGCTGGTTCAAGAAATACTCCCCGTTATTTAAGCATTATTCATCTTTGAATTATCCTTATCTCAATGTTCAATAATGAATCTTCGTTCCGTTTATGATGTACCCCTATCCGAAATTGTCTAGTTGTAGTTTCTGAACAACTTTTGAATCTCTCAGAAGAAAAATTCGACGAATGCTATTGGATAATAGCTAACAACGCACATCCCTTATTTTCCTAGCTAAAGAATTTGAAGATATACTTCTCACTAAGAGTCAATAATAATATGTTCCAAGATATTTTAACACTTTTAGATTACTCTCGATTATGGATGGAAACTGATCCTGGAATTCTATGTTTGGATCTCTTTCATGCTCTCTTCAATTGCATGGAATATAAATTTTCATGCTCAGTCACGGCTTAGGGGATTGTTAATCCATTTCATAAAATCCACACTTGTTGATATGGTTATTACATTTGAATGCTGTCTTGAGGATAATGTCAGAATTTCTGATCACAAGATCCTGTGTTTGGCGGAGGTTGTAAAGTTCAAATTTTCCCTGCTCTTTTACTAATTATCAGGGAATACTCTCTAGAATTATGTTTAACATTCACCGATTCCATGTTCGATAATTAAATATATTAATTATTATGCTCAATAATCGATAAACAACAGATGAATAAACAATAAATGTTGACTTGAACGAATATGTAAAATATATTATGTTAAAGATCACAAAGTTAAAGTGATTTAGAACACTTGAGTTTCTAGTTCAAATGAAAACTATAGTGATATCAGGAATAACGGGGCAGGATGGATACTTCCTCACACAATTACTAATCTCAAGGGGATTTGAGGTACATGGGATCATACGTAGGAACAGTAGCATGACTATTGGAAATTTGGAACTGTTGCCTAGCAACATAAAAGAAAAGGTAAATATTCATTATGGCGATCTTACTGATGCTAACTTTCTATCAAAATTACTTGGTGAAAATAAACCTGATTATTTCTATCACTTAGCCGCACAGAGTTTTGTTGGTTACAGCTTTCAGAATCCTTCCTCAACTTATGATGTTAATATAGGTGGTACACTCAACGTAGTAAACGCAATCAAGGATTATTCTCCTGATACAAGACTTTACTTTGCAGCAACATCGGAACTATATGGTCAGCCAAAGATCACTCCTCAGAATGAAGACACCCCCTTTCAACCCAGGAGTCCATATGCAATTTCAAAGCTAGCGGGTTATTGGACTATAAAGAATTATAGGGAAGCATATGGTCTCTATATGAGTAATGGAATACTGTTCAACCATGAGTCCGAGGTACGTGGTCCAGAATTTGTAACTAGAAAAATATCAATGCACGTAGCTAGATATGCGAAAGGTGATCATTCTCCACTTGAACTTGGAAACATGGATGCTAGGAAGGATTGGGGATATGCCAGTGACTACGTGGAGGGTATGACAAAGGTTCTTGAATACAAATACGCTGAAGATTTTGTTCTAGGTACTGGTGAATTACACACTGTTAGAGATTTTGTAACAGAGGCATTTAAAATCATTGGAGTAGATTTGCACTGGAAAGGTAAAGGCATAAATGAGGTTGGGCTTTCCGATCAAGATGAAGTTCTTATTAAGGTCAATAAAAATTTTTTCAGACCTCTCGAGTCTGATAATTATGTTGCAGATTATTCAAAGGCAAAAAAATATTTAGGGTGGGAACCAAAAATAAGGTTTAATGAACTGGTAAAACTAATGGTAAATAGTGATATCAAAAGGATAGGTTCTTAAGACAATTTATCTTCTATTTTCAGTAAAATTGATTTATAATATTAAACCATTTTGTCTTAATATGAAAAAAGTGGAAGTATTAAATCAAGCACTTTACCTTAAAATTAATGATATATGTGAGGATGATCTCATATGCTTAATGGAAAACAGTTTTCCGGTAAAGGGATAATTATTACAGGCGGCGGATCAGGATTGGGTCTT
>JAKBQK010000291.1 GCA_021835265.1 Thermoplasmata archaeon | reverse complement strand
AATAACAATATCCGGGACAAAAGATTTCTTACCAACTTTTGCCTTCCCCAAGTACTTTCTCATTTTGGCAATTTTTTCTGAGATATTGAAACCCTCGTAATCTCCGGGGGAAAACCTCAGCTGGTTTCTAACGACGTATTCTGAATTGTAGTATTTCTCTTTAATCAATTTATTCCTAAGCAGACAGGAGAAGATTGCTTCAACATCACCCTCAGAATAAAAATGCTCCGGCACGTATTTAAGGGCTACTTTTCCGTGGTTTTTCAGATTGTATTTCCAGTCTTCTTTGTACATCTTCAATAATTCCTGCCACTTCTCCTCGAAGAAATCCTCTGCTTTTCCCATCTTGTGTCAATCTGATTTTGCTAATATTATTTTGCATTGGCGATGCCAAAGAACTCAGTTTACTTATCATAATAAATTATGACTTTCGAAATTTGATAGTATCTTAAATTTATTGCTTGAAGTACAGGAGACAACGATACATTATGAAAAGATACTATTAGGAAGAAGTTTTAAAATTACTTAACTTTCCTAACTTCATGAAATTCCTTAATCCTGTTTCGCATCTGGTAATGAAAATGAGAAGCAAGTATTCCGAGGAAAAACATGATTCCATTCGGCGGGTCTCACTTTTCCTCTGTTTTTTCTTGATCCTCTTTCTGGTTTATATATTACTAAATGTCCTTTTAATGAGTTTTTCAGGCGGTTTTTTTTACATCATGGGGCAGTTTAGCTCTTCACGTCTTCCTGGAACTCTAATAAGGTTTGATTACTTGGGCTTCATCTTGCCTTTTGTTATTTCTTCAGCGCTAATTGTCTGGTACCTCAAGTTACATCCAGGTAAATCTTCCAAATCTGTTACTTTAGTAGTATTAATTTTACTCTGCTTTGACTTGGTTTTTTCAGCCTTTTATCATCAGTTGAGGTTTATAGGGAAGCATTCTGGCAGCTTTGACATTTTCGCAACTATCGTTTCACTATTCTATATAGCGTATCTAGCGTACGTAAATTCGTATAAAGAAGGGATGATAAAAGCGTATATTTTTGGTTTTCTGATTGGTTTGATAAGTGATGTAGAGTCGATAAGATACCTAACCTCAACTACTGTATTCGGTGGCGGAGGGTTATTAGATGTTGATTTCGTCTTTCCGCTACTCATGTTAATTTCTTTTGATTTTGCGTTCTGGCGACAGAAAAATAAGGTTAGAACCGAGTGATCTAAACTTCTGTGAAAACACCAAACGCATTTACTAAAATTACCTGTAAGTGAACTATATAGTTATACAATGTAGACAAGTCTGTTGAGGAATGGCATTTTTAATTTGACTTTGTCTTGTTTATTTTTAACAGAAATTCTATTTGAATTTGAAAGGTTCATTTTCAACTTCATTATGCGCTTAGCCTTGTATTCTTCCTCATTTTTTCCCTTTCTTTTTATCATCAATCCAAGTGGAACATTAAGATAATCACCTTGGATAGAATGATTCAGTATTTCAGCAAAGTGTTTCATACTTTTAAGTACTGCCACTAAACTCTAACATTTATTAACAAATGCGTTCCTAAATTATATAATAGAATGTCTCTTCTTTCATGAGATGTCCAATATTTGTAGAACATTATCTAATTTAATGAAATTTTGAGCCATGCTGGAGGGGCCTACCCCCATTGCTTGTGGATATTATAGACAATATGGTATCATCGGATGCGAGGATAAGAAAGTATACAGATCTCCAGATACTAAAGATTCTTATTTATTAGGCGCAAAGTTGCTTTCAGGCGCAAAGTCGCTTCCACAGAACAGGTATAATAATTTGTAAAATGTCTGGTAATCTATAGAAATAGCCTTTCAGCAAACACTTTACATTGCTTTACAAACTGGACGTCACTTTACACTTTACATGTAAAATTGTATGGCATGCTTGACATTTTTTTGTAAAGCGTAAAATATCCATAGTAATAGCGGTTCAGCCGTCAATTTATAGGCCTTTCACTTTACATTTTTGCTTTACACACTTTACTTTACACTCGGTTTTTGGCTATAATCATTTATGCATTATAGAGGTAAAAAGTGAAAAATAATGCGAAAAGCCTGACCAAGAATCTGTCAGGATTGGCGTATGTCATAGCATGATGTCACCTGGAATTAGATGTAAAGTTTACAAACTGTAAAGTGAGTGCATTTTTTATTGGAATTCCAATTCATTCATTTATTTGTTTCTATTATAAACAAAGGATTTATTGAATCTTCCTAACTACAACTTCTCCTTGTACTTCGTAAAATCCAATATGCTCTGATTCCGATACTTTCAACTTCTCTGCAATCTCTTTTGGAAGGGTGATTCTCAATGAGGAGCCCTTGGATGAGGTCCTTGTCACTGCTATAAGTTTGTCTGGCATAGAGAGGGTAATAAGTGGAATAAGTTAAATTTTAACGTTAATTGCTACATTGAAGATTTAAGGGGAGTTACCGAGCTCGTCCTCTCTTAAAAGGACCCTTTAATCAGGATAAAAAAATTGATAATGAGTAGCTATTGTGGGAATTATGAATTCAGATTTTACAGCCTTAAGTAAAATTCATGAAGAATTTACTCGAAACAACTATTTTACCGTATTTTCTTTGATGACACCCAAGTTGGACTGGCTATGGATTGATATAAATAATAGAAATTATGATGAGAAAGTAAAAGAGGCGAAGAAAAAGGAATTTTTTAACTTGGTAGTGAAGGATAATGAATCAACATTAGGGTACATTAACTTGGAGGATCTTAATGATGACATAAACAAGAAACTTGAAAAAGTAAACGAACACATAATTCCATCTTCAATGCCCTTGTATGATTTAACTGCAAAGATGATAAAAGATGCCAAAAACATTGAAAGGGAGCGCAGTCCTCTTTATTTTGTAACAAGTCCAGGCGCAGATTCTAGAGACCCAATTGGCTTAGTAACTTTCTGGGATTTAAACAGGGCGCCATCTTATATTTTTTCTTATTCAATATTGGTTTACCTCGAGCAAACCCTACTTTTCAAGATAAGAGATTCTCATAAATCATGGGAGAAACACGATTCAGTTTTAAACGAAATAAGATCAATTCATCCAAAATTGAAGAATATAAAAGATTTAGAAAAATTTATTCGAGGACCAAAATATAAATATAAAGCCTTGTCTAAATTGGGTCTGCCCGAACTATTAGCTTTTTATATGAATGATCCACACATAGTGGACATGAAGGAAAAGATTACTGATGATCTGGTAAATTACTTTAAAAGTTCTGAGGGAGTCAGAAATAGAATTGGCCATCCAATAAATCTATTGGTGCGAGATGACGATGATAATTTTTTAAAAGACCTCAGTATTTTGAACAGCATCTGGGATGTCGGAAGAGAGGCATTTATAAAATTCCTCGATCCAAAAGTCAGGCACTCGTCTCCGTATATTGAATAATAGTTTCTTCTTATGAATCCATTATATTACCAGGGTCATTCGTTTAATCCACTTAAAAATTTAGAAAATGGTTTTACTACATCTTGGATTAACTCCTTGTCCATGTTTCTTGCTATGACCTGGCCGAAGCTTTTCATGTAAGTCAAGCCCTCGAGGCCTTTTGTTTCTGAAAACTTGTAGAATAGATCTCCAATAATTTTAATCCCCTTTTCACCAGAGCCTTTACTTTTGAGTTCTTGGATTAATTCATTTATGTCATCAACTTCAATATTGAAAGTCGTCTTTATTCCCATGCTCAAAGCAATTTCCTTTAGTCCTGTTAATATGGCTGCAGGATCCCTTAGCAAAACCATTTCGATGTCCAACTCAGGACAATATTCAACCAGACCTTTCAGTGATTCCGGGATATGGCCCTTGCGCTTTTTGTCACCATCTAAGTATATCATATACGGCAGGTGGACAATAGTTCCAAGCTGCTTCAGAAGGTCTTCCATCTGATCACTTATATCTGACTCCCCTAGGCTGAAAATTACGTAATTATTATTCAAATTCGATAATCCAGTTTTTTCCAGCATCTCGCTAATAATATCAACATCAGATTTACCTTCAACGAAGATTATTTTCTCCGCAATCGACATGTCTCCCAAGTTGACACCGAGTTCCTCCAGCAGAAGTGTTCTGTATTGCACTCCCGATAAGCTCTCCTTTACTCTGGTTCCATCGCTTCCTCTCGTAACAAGATATACTATATCTGGTCTCACGGCCTGAATAAATATAGGAGAATGCGTAGCAATTACATACTTGTGCTCCTTATGTTCTTTGATAAAATTAGCCAAAAGCTTCTCTGCTCCGGGATGTAAGTATACATGTGGTTCATCTATCAAGAATATCTTTCCTGGCTCAGAAAATAATATCATTGATGCTAGATGAAGTGCCTGAGCGATTCCTGTTCCACATTCGCTTAAAGAGATGTTTTTATTAGCAAAATTGTCTCTAAGGGACAAGGTCACCTGGTTAGTTCCAGATGGCACAGTGAAGATGCCACTTATTTCTTTAAACATGCCAGAAATTAAATCTGAGAGCACATTATATTCCCTCGTATTTTCGTTTCGATGTGTGTATATCGCTTGGGCAAGGTCTGATCCGTCGGGTGATGGTACTTTCTTAGGAATCGTTTCGACAATTGGTTTAACCACTCTCTGGGGGTCAATGTAAATTATATCCTTTAACCTGCTGTAAAATAAAGTAAACTCCTCCGTTGGATATACATTTTTAATAAGATTATCTAGTGAGCCAAGATGACCGGATCCTGATGTATTATCAAAAGTTTTAAAAGAATGATTACCATTTTTGTCAATGATTAGCTCAGCCGGAGTACGTTTTAGAGGATCGTGCATAAAGATAGAGTGACTTTGGTCTTTGAAAATATCCAGTCGGTATTCTTTGTTGTTGATATTTGAGCTATATTTTATCCTCGGTAAGGTAGACAAATCTTCTTTGCACTTAAGACCAAGTTCTGCACATGACTTAAGCAACCTTGACTTACCAACATTATTTTTTCCTGTCAGGACTGCTATTCCAGAAGTAAGTTCTAGTTTGGTATGAGGTGCAATACCATCCACGCCGTCAAGTTCCACCACCACATTTACTGTATTCTTCATTTAATCTCTCTCTCGAAAGTTAAGCGTTTTAATTTAAAATAATTATGAAAACCTCCAATTAAAAATGGATTCATAATCATAAGTTCTCTTTTTCTTCTGGATTTTTTAAAATATGCCCAATAATTAAATTGTCCATTATTTTCGGTATGGTCTGATTCCAATCATTGTTCAAGAATTTAGATAGTTCTGGGTGCTCTCTTGAGAATGTTACAAATTCAATATAAATAGACTTGTATAATTCGAACATTTTCTCATTATTCCCACTAAACGTAGTATAATCCAGAAAGTATTTCATTGTATATTTTCTGTCCATTGGTACAACAAGGTTAGGAAGCAGGAAGTGCATTGCTTTTGAAAATGTAACCAGTTTTGGTTTATCAGGTTTGGTTAGTTCTAATTTGTCGAACAAACTCTTTAGTTCTCCAAGCAAATCTTTACAATCACCTTCGCTGATCGATTCTATCCTGAGTCCTTTCAAACTTTTTATTGAACTTTCGTTTTCTAATACCGATTCCTTAAATTTTTCAAACTCAGACAGTGAAGCGCCTCTAGATCGCATTCCCCAAGCAACTAAAGTTACGTATATGAGCTCAAGACTTTCTTCTGCAAAAACGTCATTATTGTAGTGGCCCTGAAAAAATAATCTGTATAGGTATCTGCCTGGATCATTCTTTCTATATTTCCGACTAACGATTTCAAGGTTAGCTTCAATTTCTGAACTCAATTCTGCCAAGTGGGCTTTAATGTTCAAGACACTAACATATGCACCAGTTTTATAAGTATTATTGCCTCGACGAATAAATTCAGTTATCGATTTAGACAATTCTTACAAGGATGACACATACCTTATAATATCGTCTTGCACTGCATCAATTCCAAAATTTCTGAGTAGATTTCCGGCAATATAATACTAAGATATTTTTCCATGGACGTAATTTGTCCTTTATCGTCGGAAATGATTTTCCTATCGATAAGGAAAAACGAATTTTGTATTGAAATTCACTTAATAGTGGCAAAATAAATTTAAGGTTCGACTTAAGGATTGGATTATTGGTAAAGAAATATTATTTCAATTCTTTAACGGTGGTATCCATTTTTACCGTCAAACTCAATTAAAACACCTTTGGAAAGGGGCCTGCTTGTGTCGCAGGCGAGTGAGAGTTCTTTACTGTAAGTCCTATCTGCGTGCCTCAGGTGAACCATAACACCCTCTTCCTTGACATATTGAACTGCTGGTACAAAGTCACTGTCCCCAGTGATGAGGATTATGTGCTGTATTTTGTTTTTAAGTGCAAGCTTTATCATGTCAATTGCAAGCATAATATCAACCTGCTTCTGTCTGAACCCTTTTTCATTCTCTTGGAGCTTTCCCATCCGTATTTCAAAGCGATCCAACAAGTTGAGCGAGGTTAGAAAGTTTCGATTACTTTCAATAGAAACGTCATAAATGTATGTCCTGAATCTCACTGCTCCAATTTCCCTGCAAAGATTGTCACTAAACTCCTGATAATTTAACTGGAACTTACCGCCTCTTCCATTCAGATTGTCAGTGACTTCCTTCTGCAGATACGAGTTGTCAATCAAAACCGCCGCCTTATCTTCACTCAAAGTTTCACTGTTCCAGCATTAGCTCATAGCATGATCTGAAGTTAAATCTTTCTCAATTGAATATCACAAAAAAATTAGAATATTAGATGTTGATCTACATAATACATGGAATCAGGTATGGATGAAACATTTTTAATTATGAGGAAGCTTAAGACAATCAATCCTTATGGGAGACAATTGTTTTTCAATGTGCCTCTAAATCCAAATTTCCATCTTATCAAGGTAGGTGCTCATGTCATAATGGAAGCAGAGATAGATGGAGAAATTACTTTTGTGGGATATGGTGATATCTCCTCAATAGAGCCAAATAGATATGCAATGAAATACAGGATTGGGGAGACAGTAGCTACAATAAAGGAGTTTAAAAAGTTCTTCCCGCCGAGACGAAAAAATGCAGAGATAAGAGATATGCTCAACACAGTTCCTGGGTACTACTGGTTTGATACTATAAGACCTATTACAAAAGAAGTCTATGACAAGATTCTGGACTTTTGCGGCAGGAAACTTTCTGATCTTCCCCCTAACAGGCAAATTTTGAGTGGCGAAGTCGACCCTCTTCTATCTCTGTTCAACAAGGAGGAATCACGTGAAATCGAATTCAAATCTACCCTGAGGACACCTCTTGAAAGGAACAAAGCGGTTTTGACTTTAGAGTCGAAAGTCGCAAATTCAAAAAATAGCTTGGACAGGAAAGAAGCAGAGGAAGAATTGAAAAATTACTTAGATTTCCTGCCTAGGATCTTAGAGTACGAGGTCCTTAAGACAATTTCCGCTTTTTCCAATTCACCAGAAGGCGGCCTACTAATTATTGGCATAGATGATTGGGGACATATAGTTGGAATAGAACCTGATTATAGTTCACTTTCGGCTAAGCGGGATTGGGGTGGATGGTTATTAACACTAAAAGATGTTGTTAAACAGAATTTAGGGGTAATTGTGGCAGCAGCCCTAAATATATCTCCGTATACTTATAACGACAGAACTTTAGCTTTAATCGAAGTTCCATTTTCATCAGAGCCCGTTTTTTTTAAGTGGAAAAATAATAGGGGAATTGAGTTGGATGAATTTTTTGTAAGGGTACAAAACTCAACCCAAAGTCTTTCACGCAGCGAACAACATAAGTACATAAGCACAACTTGGAAATAGATGGACTGCGGGGATTGATTTCTTGCCTGCTGAAATAACAGTTTGAAGTATCAGAACCTAAGAAGGTAGCCGTTTTGTTTCAGCCACTCGTTCTTCTTTCTGTAATCCGGCATAAAAGCTTCCACTCTGTTCCAGAAGCTTCTCTGATGGTTCTTTACAGCAGTATGAACAAGTTCATGTAACACGACATAGTCAATAACTGATACAGGCGCCATTGCAAGCCTCCAGGAGAAATTGAGCCTTCCTTTCATCCCACACGAACCCCATCTCTTCTCCGCATTGGTAATTTTTATGCTGTAATATTTGAGGCCGGTAGATTGAGAAATTACATCTGCTCGTTCTGTTAACTTGATTAACGCAGCATTACGATACCAATTAAGGAATATATCCCTGGCCCTGTGAAGACTATCATTTGGGAGAATGAATTGATCCTGCAAAGTCAGCCGATCTGAGCCACCGTCAACTATTCTCAGTTTGTAATGCTTTCCCAGGTAAAGAAATCCTTCCCCGTTTACAAACTGCTTTTTGGCAAACTTTGGATCTTTTGATAGCATTTCCTGTTTCTTTTTCCTGATCCATTCGCTGTGCTTCCTTATTACCTCTTCTATCTCCTTTTCTTTTACTCTATATGGTGCCCTTACTATGAGTTCAGCATATTCAGTTATCTGCAGGGATATAGTTTTCCTGCGAGTTTTAATAATTCTGTCCGGAATCATGAATTTGGCCTCAGGACATTAAAAGCAAGCTCAATTGATCTCTGTGCTATCTCGTTTCTCTGATTGAACAGATCACGTTCCTTTGAGAGAATGTGGTTCACTATGAAAGATTTCAGGCGTTTCACTTTTGATGGGTTTTCCCAGAAATCCACAGATCTAGCCTCCCTCAAAGTAATTTCAACAATATCTCTTGTTAGAGCAACAAGCCTGTCAGTCTTTTTTTCATCAAGTTGATCCATTTTTGTATCAGGATAAATTATCTGCTTCAGCAAACCAAAGAATGGCATTTCAGTCTTTGCGTCAAGCCCGAAATCCTTTTCCGCTTCCCTTCCTTGCTGCATCTTTTCTCTTAAGATTTCAAGTTCCTGTGCAATCCTTTCCCAGTTCTCTTTGTAGTCCTCCAGGATTTTCTGGAGCCTGTCAGAGAAACGTTCGTACAGTTCCGGGTCTTTGTCTTTGCTCTTCTCAATATGCTCAGCTATGGCATACCTGAGTTCTTCAGCTTTCGCCTTCGGCCTCTTATTCTCGATTCCCAGCATGAAGGTTCCGCTGAACAGCGGCGTCGGAGGAACCTTTGGATCCACACCGTTTGAAATCAGATATTCCTCTACTATCCCTCTAATCTTCATGCTTGCATCCCTTACACTTAGCTTTTCATCCCTGTATCTGTTCTTCGCAGCTTCCTTGATAAATGATATTCTTTTAAGAATGGAAAGATAACGAAGAGCTTGTTGGTCTGGTAAAATTCTGTCAAGGTTGTTCATTAAGACCCTTGAAAGGTTATTGAACTCCTCCCTTGTCTCATCATCAGAAAGAATATCAATGCATTCGTCAACTTGGTTCTTCCAGTCTTTGATGCCCAGGTTTTCAAAGAAGCTATCGATGCTTTCAAGTGCTGCCCTCATCCTGTCGATGCTGAGGGATTTGTTGATAAACACACTGGCGATCTGATCTATATCGTCCTGCATGTATATCGACATGGCTTCCTTGAGATGATCTGTTACACCAACATAATCGACAACAAATCCAGCTGTCTTGTTCCTGTATGTCCTGTTTACACGAGCGATTGCCTGAAGCAGGTTATGCTCTCTTATCACGTTGTCTAGATACATAACCTGTTCTATAGGGGCGTCAAATCCCGTAATGAGCATTTCGTTGACCACAATGATTCCCACGTCGCCATTTACCGGGCCACCATTGTTTGAACTGAAGGGGAGATTGAAACTCTTAATGATAGACTCGTGCTTATCTTCGTTTATGAAATCAGACAATTCAGAATCAACTTCATGTGGGCCACCGGAAATTACTACTTCTACCCTTAGGTTGCCTAGACGGTTTTTAACCGACTCCTCCAGTCCGTTGTTTTGTGTAATTTCTTCCAGGAGATGGTCAAAAGCTCTCTTGTACCTTACAGCAGCTCTTCTTGATGCGGCGACTACCTGTGCCTTGAAACCATTCGGGAAAACCTGTTCAAGGTAGTGCTGAATCATATCCTTTGCTTTGTCACGAATGACCTCTTCCGCCTCAAGGTAACTTTTCTTTGT
>JAKBQK010000062.1 GCA_021835265.1 Thermoplasmata archaeon | reverse complement strand
TAATGGAGAGTGAGGTGAGTAGCCTATCTGGAGGGGAGCTGCAAAAACTTTCAATCGCAATGACTCTTGCACAGGATGCTGATCTATATCTACTGGATGAACCATCTGCAAATCTTGATAGCTCAACGAGGATGGAGGTTGCCAAGATTATAAAGAGAACAATGGAAAACAGGAAGAAGACAGGGATGGTTGTCGACCATGATATTTATTTCATTGACATTATTTCCGACGAGCTGATGATCTTCCTTGGACAATCTGGGGTACAGGGAATAGCAAGAGGACCAATGCCAATGAGAGAAGGTATGAATGCGTTCCTTAAGGAAGTGAACATAACATTCAGGCGAGACCACAATTCTGGTAGACCAAGGATTAACAAACCAGGAAGCAGCATGCATAGAGAACAGGTTTCAACGGGAGAGTATTATTACTCCTGATGAATGGCAGTTAAATGACAGGACAGGGCTTAACAATGCAGATTCTTCACAGAGAAGGTCTTGCAAGAATAGGTAGATTTAAGACAGATCATGGGTATGTTGATACCCCAAACATAATGCCTGTGATCAATCCTAATTTGCGTACAATACCAATAGATACCATGAAGAAATTTGGAACACAGGCTATTATAACAAACAGTTATATTATAAGAAGAAACCAGGATCTGAAGGATGAGGCACTTAAAAACGGCCTTCACAACCTTATTGGCTTTGATGGAACCATAATGACCGATTCCGGAACATTCCAGAGTTATGTTTATGGTGGTGTAGAATATGAAAATAGAGATACTGTAGAATTTCAGATAAACATAAAGAGCGATATTTCCACAATTCTTGATATATTTTCCACGCCCAGCGATTCCCATGAAAAAGCCAGACTGGCAGTAGATGAAACTCACAAGAGATTCGAAGAGATAAAGGATATAGCAAAAAATCATAATATTTCTGGACCTATCCAGGGGTCTGTTTATAGAGATTTGAGACGTAGAAGCGCAAAACTAATGTCAGATACTGATGCCAGTTATCTTCCCATAGGTGGCGTTGTCCCGTTGCTGGAACAGTACAAATACAGTGACCTCGTGGATATTATTCTTGAATCAAAACTTGCAAGCGACTTCTCAAAGCCCGTTCACCTATTTGGAGGTGGCCATCCTATGTTCATGGGAATGGCAGTACTTCTTGGAGTTGATATGTTTGATTCAGCATCCTACGTTAAATATGCAAGGGATGACAGACTTCTTTACACCGAAGGCACAAGATATCTGGCAGATGTGACAGAGCTTCCCTACTGGAGTCCACTAAATGAAAGATTTACGATAAAGGAAATAAAATCTCTTGACGAAAAAGAAAGATATTCAATCCTTGCTGAACACAATTTATTTGCAATTTTCCAGGAGCTATCCGAAATAAGGGAAAGAATTAGAGAAAACACACTCTGGCAATATGTTGAATCCAAATCCAGATCACATCCTTCGTTATATTCCGCATTTAAAAGAATACTGACACATTCAAAAAGAATAGAACCTTACTTTGAACTTTACAGGAAGAGTCCACTCTTCCACTTTGGAACAGAGACTAACAGGTCACCTTATGGGATTAGATTAAAGAAGCTTGAACCTGAAAAGGGTACTTACAGCACCTTATCATCCAGGGAGTGGAAACCAGCGAGACTAAGCCAGGATTTTGTGAGGAATGTTTATGAAAAATCAGAAGAGAATTTCTGTATTAACTGGTACGGATTGAAAATCCCTGTGGAGATGGAAGAGATATATCCTGTGGAACAGGTGATTTCGGGTTATGAGAAAGAAACTAAAGGAACATTATTCAGGAGAGATAATGGTTATGAAAAGGTCAGAAATTTCAACCTTGAAAAACTTAGAAGGGTTGCAGATTTCCAGTTTGGAAAAGGAAGTGGTAAAAGTATATTTCCAGATGACTGCAAAATTTCAGTTTCAAAAGCAACAGGCAGGATCAGGACTATTTCGAGGAATGATAGTATACTTGCTACCATGAGAGCCCATGATGGCTTTATAGGTCTCACCTTTGAAGGAGGGCTGAGATTGCATGAGGTTTCTCAAGGAATGAATAATAGAGTGATGGTCACCAGGGAAAGTGCAACATATAATTCTCAGGGAAAAAGTGTTTTCTTCAAATTCGTAGAACAAAATGACATGGGAATAATTCCACTGAATGATGTTCTTGTTGTGGATCCTGATGACTCACTTATTGCTGTTGGCAGGGCAATGGCATCCGGACGGGAAATGAGAATGTACAAAGATGGTGTTGCTGTTACAATCAATCATCACATACAGGAGACCACAAGTTAAGAGTTTGTGCTATCACTTTTTAAGAATTTTAATAGTTATGGCTATTTTTTTCAATAAATTCTTTAAGTACTACAGCACTGTTGTGCTTTTCATTACTTGCACTGTACAGGAAAATAACATCCCCTTTTTTACATATCTCTACAAGTTTTTGGATGTCTTTGTTATGCCCTAGCTCCTCCATATATCTTTCCCTAAACTCAGCATACTTTTGATCCTCGTGATTGAACCATTTTCTAAGTTCCGTGGAAGGAGCAATATCTTTTGCCCACCAAAACAATTTAAGGGAATCTCTTTTCATGCCTCTTGGCCACAATCTTTCAACCAGAATTCTTGTCCCAATGCCTCCATCCTCAAGATCATAGACCCTTTTCAAAATTATCATGATACTTTTCCCATTATGGTAGGATGATACAGGTTTATTAATATTCCTTCACATTCTCATCCTACATTGCTTGAAATTACAGTTTCCTCCATTTCCTTCATTCTACGGGAGAACATACCACTTATGAACATATACATAACCGCGACCACCACAGTACCTATGGCAATGTAGAACCAGTAAGTGCTTGAAACACTCTGTAAAACAAACAGAAGATATAGTCCGATAATTGCACCTGCAAACCCTCCAAAACTTGAATATAAGTTGTAAACGCCAACATAGGAGCCCCTCATATTATCTGGTGCAAGAGTGGTGATAATACTCTGGGTGGTTGGGGAAAGTAGATCCTCACCAAAGGTTGATATGGTCATAAAGAGTGCCAGTATTAGAAATGCAGTTGAATCTGTAAGAACGAGGAAAGAGATAGCATAAAAAAGTGTTCCGACGCCTCTCCACATCATTGGATTTCCAACCTTCGTCATAAGCCTCAGTAATGGAAACTGAAGAGTCACTACCAGTATCCCATTGAGCGCCCATATATATCCAAGATACATATAAGGAAGATTCTGCAATACGATTGTATAAACTGTAAATGTTGATCCTCTTTGTCTCATGAAAATCTGTAGAAGTACTCCTATAATTATGAAAACGACGAAAAATCTGTCCTTCATATATGTCCTGCTCAACTCCCCTTTCATTACCTGAATGTGATCTGATGGAACATAGGTTTCCCTCATTAGGAAATACAGCATGAAAATTTCCACCACGGTAACAGTGCTGGATACCAGGAATATGTATTGGAGTCCAAAGTATGCTAGATACGCCCCAAGCAGTGGCCCTATGGCAATACCGAGATTAGCCATTATCCTCATGATAGTATAACCTGAAAGTCTGTCTCTTACCGATGTTATATCTGCTACAGAAGCCTGTACTGCCGGGTACTGTATTGAGTTTATTATTATTGTTCCGTACCATGATCCAAGCAGGAGAACAAAATAATACGGATTTGCAACCGTATAATAGATCAGCAGATAGAAAACCACTGCTGGTATTTGGGAATATACAAGAATTGTTCTCCTACCGATCCTGTCTGTCAGTATCCCAGAGTAATACTGGACAAAAGCCATTAGAAGTGTGGCAGAACCCAGAAAAAGACCGGTAATTATAAAACTTATGTGATAAACTATTATGAAGATTAAAGGTAAGAAAATGAATGTTGAACCCCTTCCAAAGGCACGAATGAACCTTGTCATACTTAGGATCCATATCCTTCTATCAAGATTTTTTATATTAAAAGCGTAAGGTGAAGTTGCCGTTATTGTGTATTAATAATGATTATTTAATTGATTCCAAGTTTCTTAGATACTTATTAAGTTTTCACCAATATAATATATACTTAGGGATGGAGTTCACACAAGCACTATTGTCATTAACATTGCGATAACCATCAGAGCTCCCCCTCCAATAGTGTAATAGGAAAGTGGTATTCCTGTAAGTATGACTGAGAAAATTGCAGCAAACACTGGTTCTGAAACCATTATTATGCTTGCCTTCTCAGGCTTCACGTAAACAAGTGCCTTGTTGGTTATAAAATATGCCACAACCCCTGCAAAAATTGCAGTGAAAGCGATAGTAAAGATGAGAATTGGAGATGAAAAGTTGAAATATATCTTAAAGGTAGGTATTGCTATGGTTGAATAAAGTGAAACTGCTGCCATTTGAAAAAAGGTAAATTTCACCATATCCAGCTTATTATTCCTTGAAACATAGATTATCTGCATTGCGTATCCAACGGCACATATGAAAGTAAGAAGATCTCCTAGCTGAAGTGAAAAGTTACTTACCTCTCCCACTGTAATAATCAAAAGACCAACAAATGCAAGAGTTACGGCCGATAGATCACTTTTTGAAATTCTCTGGCGATAAATAAGGTATGCAATTACTGGAACAAGTACTATGTAAAGGCCGGTAACAAATCCCGAAATAGCAGGTGTCGTGAAATATAGTCCTATGGTCTGGAAGTAATATCCAAGAAACAGATAGAATCCGGCGATAAATCCCTGCTTCAATCCTGTAAAATCACTCCTGTTTTTTATGAATGGAATCATCACTATTGTTGATATCAGGAACCTTATGGCAAGAAATATTACAGGGGACATGTATTCCAGTGATATCTTGATCAGTGGAAATGTGACTCCCCACGAAAGAGTTGCTATTATGATTAAAAATGAGTACTTAGTTTCGTTATGCATTCTTTTCTTTCCTTGGAAATAATACGTTTCTAACTATGGATGGATTCCTGATGAGCATTTTAAGAACAACTCTTGAGGGATAATCAATATCCCCTATGGTATTGATTAAATGTGTCATTTTCTCAGTGGTTATCTTTCTGCCTATGATGTTAAATGAGGTGTCAGTGATTCTTGAGTATAGTTTTTGTATCCTGAAATCTCTCTTAAGTTCTGCACCTAATTCTTTTTTCCACAGTTTGTTGTATAGGGAAAGTGTTCCTTCTGAAAAATCCTCCTTTTCATATGCCCGTTCCATTGTTATTGCAGCCTTTTCTCCTGAGACCATTCCAGTATAAATACCACCACCGCTGAGTGGTTTCACTATACCTGCTGCATCTCCAACTAACAATGCACCATCACCATATGGTCTTCTGAGGAAACTTATGGGAATAGGGCCGCCGGTTATTGATATTTTATTTGGATTTAGATACCTTTTGTAAAGGTAATTGAATTTTTCTCTCGTTAATCCAAATCCAGCAGTTCCAATGCGAGAGAAGTCTCCAGCCGGAGTACCCCATGCAAAATAGCCATTGCTGAATTTATTACCAAGAAAGACGTTTACATTATCCTGATCTTCCATCCTATCAGCACCATCGATCTGATACGCGGAAATAATCCTCCTGAACCTTTGATCAGGGAACAGTACCTTTCTTGTGATACTGTTTGCCCCGTCTGCTCCTACAACTGCAAGAGCCTCTACTTCTTCTATGTTTCCATTTCTCCTCAGGGTGATCTTCATTTTCCTATCCTGTCTCTTTATGTCCTTTACCCTTGCATTTAGCATCAGCTCTGCACCATTCCCAATGGACATGGCAGCAGCATCCTGATCAAAACGATCCCTTTCCAGCACTATGGTTTCCTCTTCCTTTCCAATTCTTATGTGGTTGCCATCTGGAAAGTATATGTTTGCACCATGGACTCTGTTTACCACTGAATCCGTCTTTACCATTGAAGTCACTCTTCTTGAAACAAGACCAGTGCATTCAACAGGCTTTCCGATGGATTGATGCTCCTCAAGCTGTGCTACCTTAAACCCTCTTTTCGCCAGCCTTTGAGTGCAATAGGAGCCACTGGGTCCTCCCCCAATGACAACAAAATCAAACAATCTATCCCTCCATGAAACTATCAAGTGTAGTATTCTTGCTGTGATGCACAGCCTGTTGCCTTTTCCCAGATTTGGAACCCTGCTCCACCAGGTGTATGGGCTCATCGAGACTCTCAAACACTCTGTTTACAGTTTCCTCAACCCTTTTTGCGTAATAAAGCCAGTCAGGTTCGTCCTCAAATTTCTCTCCGTCAATATATGGTTCCACTTCCTGTGGTGTTACCCTGCTATTGGTAACTATCCAGGAAACCTTCATTCCAGGTATGAACCTTTCACCTCTTTCCTGCAGTTTTCTTGCGGCTCTCACATTTGCCATGGAATCAGCGTTTGCATAGGATGCTGAATCCTTAACCGATCTTGAAATAACCAGTTTAGATATATCTATGCTCCTATCCCCACTGATCATTCTTTCTATAACGTCTACCGCGTTTTTTCTTGCCCCTGATACATCTTTTTTCATCAATGAATCAAACACCGATTCAAGCAGTTCACTCTGCATATCAAAGGAGTCAGTTCTCCTAACCTCGTATCCTCTCACAAGCATTTCTCCAGCACTATCCATAGGATAGACTATCTTCCCCACGTATCTCTTCTTCGCTCCATGTGAAAAGAAAGGATCCATAATTTTTTCGAACTCGATCAGAATGTGCAAATCGTCAGAAATTTCTTTGCTCAGATCATTTCCCATTTTTATCGCATCAGTCAGCTCCTTCTTTCCTGACTCAATGAAAACGCTATCTGTATCACCGTATATCACCTTTAGATCCTTTTTCTTGAGTTTATCAATGAGACCCATGATCGTATTTCTTGCAAAGGAAGTAACCGAGCTACCCAGTTCCGGATTTGTGAATCTGTAAAATGAAGAAGCGAGGACACCATAAAAGGTGTTCATTAGAATTTTAATGGCATTCTGCACTCCGTCTAAATAGTCCTTTTCGTCTCCCGTGGCCTGCTTCATCTGCTTTTTTACCTGATCCCTTCTTGCCATTAGAGTCTGCAATAATTCAGGAATTAGTCCTTTCCTCACAGATGGATCCAGAAATCTTGCCCCTGTAGGCGAAATAATAGTTCCTTTTTCACTTAATGTGGTGAAACATATATTGTATTTCATAATTATGGATGGATACATGCTTTTGAAGTCAAGTACTATCACCATATCATACAGTCCTGCTCCTATTGACTCCACATGGCCGCCTTCTATTGCCCTGTCCTTGAGCGCCTGACTTGCTGTCATTGGAACTGCAATATTCCTTTGCGTTGCCAGTCTTATGAGCAAAGAATCCACATAATTACTTGTTCCGCCATTTGTTGTATCCTCCAGTGGAAGTTTGGTAACAGTAGACATGAACATATTTCTATCAACAACCCGCATCTTTTCCATGATCCTCAGTGTTAGATCTGCATCCTTAATACAATAGTCAATGACTTCCTTAGGTCTATTCTTATATTCTTCCATAATGTTGAGCCTGTCAACATCATCCTTTCCTTCGTTCAGGAGTTCCATTGCAACATAATTAAGAGTTTCATGTTTTGGTTTCAGGATCTTTTTTACGTTCCACCATACGTCACTTATTATCCTTCCCTTTACCCTCCAGAACTGACCGTTCATCCTCCTTGCCTTTGTTCCGTCCCGTCCTATATCAAGCGTGAGTCTGTACCGTTCCATCCTGTATTCAATTACAGGTAGATCGTACCCATCTATGTTGTATCCTATGATAATATCAGGGTCCTTTTCCAGAATAAGCTTATTAAAATTTGAAAGAATTTCCTTCTCTTCTCCCGTAATGGCACCTTTCTCGGTTTCTGTCCCCTTTTTGCTTCTTATGGAGTAGCCTATTACTATGATCTTTCCGTAAGTGTCACCTTCATCTGGTGGAAATGCATTCTCTATGTCAAAGCTAAGTACCCTTACATCAGGTGTGAAATCATCAGTTGTTCTTATGCCTTTAATATCGGTTTTTAAAACCATATCGGTATGATATCTATTTCTGTCAATGACTTCCTCACCTTCTACCTCAATACAGGCCCCAAGGTCAAGATCGTAGATGAATCTGTGGTGAAAAGGTATATCTGCAGCCATTACTGTGGAAACAAAAAGGGAGCGCAGTTCTGGCACTTTATATGGATGATTAACATAAATTCTTATTGCTTTTCTTGTCTCTCCCTTGACCCATAGTTCAAGGTTCTCCATTCTCTTGAATTCTTGATTCTTCTTGATTCCTTCTATCTCCTGCTCATTTGGCTCTATAACATCAAAATATGGATCGAAACCACCACACAGGACCGTTACTGATGTTCCGTCGATTGTCCTCCCAAATATCTCCAAAACAGTATCTGAAGTTCTGTATGAGGATGAAATTATTCTAAGACTTATTTTCATCAGCTAAATATGCATATCCAGCTTAAAAAAATATCCATTATTTCGAATTGGGACATTGTGTTATAAAAGAGTTATTCATATTTTACCTCATGATGAATGTCAAGGGAGAACTATACTAAGATACCATTATTAAAACAAAACAGTTTAATAATTTGATAAAATTAAGTTATGTTCAGGGGAGCCATTGGCTGAGAGGATCAGAAGATCGACCCTTTGAACCTGACCCGGGTAATGCCGGCGGAGGGAGAAGATGGATACAACATACGATATCGTAAAAAGGAGTTTGTCTGTAATAGATTTATTTTATGGAGGTATTCTATATGAATAAATATAGAACATCTCTTCTTGCATCAACATCCTTTGCATTTATTTTCTGGGGTATAGTTGGCACAATTGGACCGCTTGCTGCGTCTGGGTCCATAATAGGAAATCTCAATCACACAGGAAAACTAATATTTCTTTTAATCGGCCCACTGGTTGTTCCGGCAGGTAATCTCTCCATGGGATTTCTTGCCGATGCCGTTGGCAGAAAAAAGGTTTTTCTTATTACCATGTCATTTTATACAGTAGGAATTATTATTATAAGTTTAAGTTATAACTTCATTCCGCTGCTACTCGGCCTGATACTGGCAGAATTTGGAGTAGGTGGAGAAGAACCATCATCACTTTCACTTGTCGCAGAAAACACAGATGCAGATAAGAGACCATTCTGGCTTACAATACTAACAAATATGGATAATATCGGAAGCGCTCTCATGGCAGGCCTCTTCTTCATTGTGGTTAATAATCTCCAGGACAGAGCTGTTCTTTTAATCGGGTCATTGTTTCTGATTTTATTTATTGTCGCTCTAAGAAGAGTGATTCCAGAGTCACAGATGTGGCTGAAGGAAACCGGAAACACAGATGAATACAGAAGAGAGAGGGATAAGATAGACCTGAAGGACGATGGTGAAAGAATTTCCCAGCCAGGTCTCATTCCCTCATTTATTTTTCTGGGAGTAATAGCAGTCTCTCAGTATCTTACATTTGGTCTCATGGCATATGTTCTTGCACCCATAGAGTTTCCAAGTAGCTCAGAGGATGATCTGATTATATTTGTAGCACTGTTAGGTTCTTCTGTAGCTGGCTTCATTGCAGCTCCACTCATTTCGAGAGGAAGAAAGAATTATACATTACTCTCCTTCCTGTTTGGCACAGTTACAATGGTTGCAATTTTCATAATGGTGCCCTATCTTACTAACATGCTTATATTTCTTCCACTACTTTTTGCAAACATGTTCATGAGTGAGTTTGCCTATGCTTCAAGGTCTGTTCTTGAACCTGAACTTTACGGTACAAGAAACAGATCGGCACTTATTGGCCTGACCAGACTATGGCCCATGATAGCATACCCGATATTCACTTTTTATACCAGCACCCTGAATCTATCTAACTTTCTACTGATCAACGTCATACTCTGGGCTCTGGGACTGTTTGCATCTGTTTACTGGTTCTATTTCGGAATTGAAACAAAGAATGCAAATATAGACTACAAGCCCGTAATAGACTGACATTAGCTGCAGATAATGGCTTAATTTCCTAAACAATATTTATAATTCATAAAAATTTCATATATAATATGTGTAAACAATCCAAATTTTATAATAACCGCTTGCTAATTACCATATGGGAGAATTAATGGCATCGATCGTAGAAATGGTAGACAATTATGGGAG
>JAKBQK010000255.1 GCA_021835265.1 Thermoplasmata archaeon | reverse complement strand
ATCTGATACCTTGAGTTCCTAAAACTGGCAGATCAATGTGTAAATATTATTGACAAACTTACCAATGAAATGCCTGAAAATGTTTTCAAAAGCAATTCATTAACCAAATATAAGGAAGTAATCATAGCAAATGACTCTTCAGACTATTTCAGAAGACTCCGCCCCGCCATAGCTTCAACTTCCTTTGATGATATTGCAGGTCTTTCAGATGTTAAAAAAATAGTAATGAATCAGATAATCAAGGCTAGAGAGAATAAAGAAATAGCAAGAATGTATGGCATTACTGGAAGGAATATCCTCCTTTTTGGTCCTCCCGGAACAGGAAAAACAAGTATCGCTCAGGCAATTTCAAATAGGGTGCAATACCCAATGGTGACAATTACCCCTTCAGATATTCTTGATAATAAATTTGGTGAATTCGAGAAAAATATAAGATCCCTCTTTCAGGGAGCAATAGCCAACAAACCGGTAATAATTTTCTTCGATGAATTCGATTCACTGGCTACAAGAAGAACGAATAGTAATTCGTCATACATGAAAAGAGGAGTCCCCGAAATGCTACGTCAAATGACAGATTTAAGGAAGGAATCAGATGGACAAATCATGATAATAGCTGCTACCAATAATCCGTGGGATATTGATGATGCCATGTTAAACCCTGAAAGGTTCGATACAAAAATTTTCGTCCCTCCACCAGACGAAGCTTCAAGATCAGAATTATTCAGAACATTTCTAAGGGAACTCAAGGTATCAGATGCAATAGACTATGAAGAGCTTGGAAGAATTTCAGAAGGATATACAGGCGCTGACATAAAATACATCTGCAAGAGAGCGGCAGAAGAAGTATTTTCTCAGGTTATAGATAGCAATGAAATAAGAGAGATAAACCAGGAAGATCTTGTGGTGTCTATTGAACAGAGTTCCAGATCTATCACCGGTGATCTGCTATCCAAATACACCAAATTCAAGGAAAAATATCACCTTTAATTTTGTTTTTGTTGTTTTCTCCGAATAATAATAACTGCTGCAATTGCAGTTATAGCCAATACTCCAAAAGCGACCAAGGTAAATAATACAATATCGTATTCTGTTAATTTAGAAACCGATTTTTTTGGAATGTAATTTGAATAATAGAATGTAGAAATTACCGAGATTGTACCCGATCTAAGATTGCTAACATAAAGGAAACCGTTAGAGTTGTCATATCCGATTCTGAAGGGAGAATTACCAACCTTAACACTTCCGACTATTGCATTATTCGTGGAATTTACAACTATAACTATATTTTGGTTCTCATCAGCAATATAAATATAGCTATTTTGTGGATTATAGCTTATACCTTCCGGTCCAGATCCTACATAAATAGATTTAATAATGTTATTTGTTTTTGAACTTAAAACATCCAGGGTTCCTGAGATATAATTAATAACATATAAATCGCCGTTATATGGTGAAAATAAAACACCCTGAGGTCCAGAACCAACACCGATGTTTTCTATTAAATTATTGTCAGATGGGTTTATTACTGAAAGATTGTTAGTAGCAAAGTTACCTGTGTAAATATATCCATTAGATTTATCGAATGTGACGGAAAGTGGACTTTTACCAACATTTAGCGTCGAGACGACTTTATTATTAGTGGAGCTGATAACTGAAAGGGAATTAGATTTTTCATTTACCACGTAAAGTTCATGATTCACTGGATCATAGGCAGCAGCAGATGGTCCCATTCCGACATTTATTGATAAATAATCTTTTTGCGTAGAAGAATTGATCACTGAAATATTATTAGAGTCGTAATTTGTCACATATAAATTCTTGTTGTATCCATCATAGGTAATTGATGATGGCCCAACACCAACTCCAATTTTGGTTAATATCTTATTTCCAGCAGAATTTATCTCATAAATAAAGTTTGAAAATGCGTTAGAAACATAATAAAAGCCATTATACGAATCATAGGTGCCACCTTGTGGACCCGAACCAGTATCTATTGAATAAATTACGGATTCAGTTAGCGGATTTATGATAGATATATTAGCCGTGTACTCATTCATAACGTATACTTCATGATTTATTGGATTGTATGTTACGCCGTAAGGATTTAATCCAACTGCGATTATTTTATTAATAAGATATGTTGATGTGTTTATCGCATATACACTATCTGAGCAGAAGTTCGCCACATAAATTAACTTATTTTCAGGATTATATGAAATTCCAAATGGAGTGTTGCCAAGTTTTACTGTGTTCGATATTTCATCTGAAATGGTGCTAATTACGCTCATATTATTTGACCTTTCATTAACAACAAATAGACTGTGACCTGTGTCATCGAGAGCGAGTTTAGCAGGACCATCCCCAACACCAATAATAGTTCTTATTGTGAGATCTAAATTATAAACTGTCACAGTATTTTTGGCATAGTTGGTAACATAAATCATACTGTTTAAAGGATCATATACTATGGCCGATGGCGAATTTGACGATATTGTATTCATTACATGATTCGTTGAGGTATTAATTACAGATATTGAATTTCCATATGAGTTGGCAACAAGCAGATAATTTTTTGAGGAAATATAAGCAAGAGAATCAGGCCCACCCCCAACACTTATGGATGAGGTAACTCTTTTCTCCTCCGTATTAATTACAGTTATATTAGATGACCCCTTGTTAGCAACATATAGATCGGAATTCATATAGTCAAAGGCTATGGCCTGTGGTGCATCGCCTACATTAAACCAGTTGGCCGGTAAATTTGTTGTTGAATTAATTCCCAAAATATTATCTGTGCAGCAGTTTGTTACAAACATCTCTCTGTCAAGATTGTCATAAACTGCACAGGTAGGTATCAACCCATTATTACTCTGCGAAGAATTACCCTTAATTAACTTATTACTAAATAAATCTAGAGTACAGTTCACCGTTCCGATGTTTGTTGTATTTGGCTTGAGTCCGGAATTTACATGGGACAAATAATCACTAATCTTTTCATCCGAAATATCAGATTGAAATGATGGGAAACTTTCCTTGGGGTTTGTAGACTGATAGTGGATCAAGTTTGTGGGAGAAATGAAAATAATGATGAGAAAAAATACTACAAATCTGAGTATAATTCCTCTTTTAGAAACTCTAATTTTCATTCCAAATCAATCCCTATTTTATACTTAATTTTATTCATTTTACTCTCGGTCGTTTTTACGGTGTATATATGTGCACGTATTTAGTTAAATTTATAATGTCATATAAAAAAAGAGTTTAAATATTAGAATTATTTTCAAATGTTATAAACATTGATAAAACTCGCTCAAATAAAGGATTTCCAAGTTTTACTTAAGAAGTTAGTAAGATCAAACTGATTAAATTTAAATATAGAATTACAACTTGCTAGCATTATGAACACTAATTATAGGAGAAGAAGAATATTGATTGCACTTGCGTTAAGTTCCCTTATGGTGCTATCAGGTCTTTCAGTATTTTCTTTTGTAAGTGGCGGAAACCCTACTACTTTAGTTGCCAGAACAGCAGATAGTTCGAGTGCAAATGGAAACAACAGTACGCTTTATCTGTCACCAGGTGCAACGCCAGAGTTTGTAGATAATTTTAATCCATATAATATATGGACAGAGCCCACAGGTATAATGGGGATGATATATGAGCCCTTATTGCAGGTTAATACATATAATGGAACTGTTATTCCATGGCTTGCAACTGGGTATTCGTTCAGTAAAAGTGGTTTGTATTTGAATATGACATTAAGACAGAATGTAACCTTTTCTAATGGTCAGCCATTTAATTCGTATGATGTTGTTTATACTTTTAACATTCAAAAGAAAGCTATTAATGCTTGGGGGGCAATAGAAAATATAAGTGCACAAGGTCTCTACAAGGTTTCATTTAAATTTTACACACCGCAGACAAACTACCTCTTTTACATTGGCTGTCAGGCTATAATGCCTACAAACCAATCATGGGAACAACAGACAGGCAGTAATGGAGTCCCAGATCCCCAAAGCGCAGTTGTAACAGATCCCATAGGCACAGGACCATACGTACTTTCCAGTTTCAGCCCGCAAAAAGTAGTTCTTGTTAAAAATCCACATTACTGGCAGAAAGGTTTACCGAAAATAGATAGATTGGTATATAACGATTATACCAGCAATAGTGCATTGAGTCTAGCTCTTGCAGAGGGAAAAGTTCAGTGGGCATCAGTTTTTGAACCTAATGTTACATCTTTATTTGTTCAAAATAATCCGAAAACAAATCATTACTGGTATCCGGCAGGACAGCCTGTTACTATGATGGTTAATGATCTGATGCCATTTTTAAACGAGAGTTATGTAAGACAGGCACTATCCTTAGCAATAAATAGAACGGCAATCTGTCAGATAGGTGAGTATGGATATGAGAAACCTGCCAATGCAGCTAACATTTTGCAGCAGCAGCTTTCCTATCTAAATAAAACAAACCTAAATCAAGCAAATAGTCTCGCACAATTCAATCCGTCAAAAGCCTTGTCAATGCTTGAAGAACATGGCTTCAAACTAAACAGTAAGAAACAACTTGAATACTCCAACGGAACACTTGTGCCAACTATTTCATTGATGTCGGTTGCAGGATATTCAGACTGGGATACAGACATAACCATAATTGCTGCAGATTTAAAGGCTATTGGCATAAATGTAGTAACTACAACCCCTACCGGAAGTAATCTGGCAAGTGATATAGCTGACGGTGATTATCAGCTGGCTGTAGATACGGTATCTGGTATAGGACCAAATCCATGGTACGATTACAGTGGACTGGTGGGAAGTGTAACACCAATAGGGAAGACTGCTTACGTAAATGAGGAAAGATGGAATGCTACTGGTACCGATTTCATGAGTGCTTATGCAAACTATACATTAACAGGAAACTTAACTCTGCAGGATAAGTACACAAATGAAATGGTTAATGTAATGTTAAACCAGATGCCTATAATTCCTCTTGTATACTCTGGAGACTGGTATGAATACGTGAACAATACCATAGGAGGATGGCCAAACCAGAACAACTCATTCTGGATCCCAATGCCATGGTATCCCCATCCATCAGAAGTTGTTGTTCTGCATCTATATCCGCTTACCAGTGCAAAAGCGGTTAAGGTAACATCCACTGTAACCTATGAATATATAGGAGTAGCAATAGTAGTAGTCGTAATTGCAGCAGTCGCAGGTGTTACATTAGTCAACAAGAGGCAGAAAAAGAGAAATGATTAAAAATCATTTCCTTCCATGGTGATTTTAACGGCTATACCTGTAAAATATATTATTAAACGACTTATAATTTTTGTAAGTGTATTTTTTGGGGCTCTCACTCTAAATTTTGTTTTACCAAGATTGATGCCTGGAGACCCTGCAGAAATTGTTTATGAAGATTTATTAAAAGATTCTGGAGGGACAATAAACATTGCATACTTACATCAGCTCGAGGCAGAATATGGAATTTCAACGAACAAACCTATTTATTTACAGTATTTCTCTTATTTAAATGATTTATTTCACGGTAATCTTGGAATTTCAATCTCTTTTTATCCTGATCCAGTTTCGTCTATATTAGCTGAAGCGCTTCCATGGACTTTATTTTTGGTAATATCTGCTGTAACTATTTCATTCTTCATAGGTAACAGACTTGGAAGATATGCAGGCATTAATAGGAATACTGGAAAGGATTTGTTAATTGATTTATTTTCTATGTTCATGGCAGCTTTTCCTGCCTTTGTTCTTGCATTTATACTACTGGATATTTTTTCAGTATACGGAAAGATATTTCCTATCGGCGGTGCATACTCTGATTCTGTGAATATGGGATTTAACATTCCATTTATAATTAGCACGATGTATCACGCTGTTCTCCCCGTAGGTACTATAATTCTTACATCCCTTGGAGGTTGGGTCCTTGGTATGAGGAATAACATAATTCCAAATGTAAATAGTGACTATATCAGTTTTTCCCAAAATCTTGGAATGAAGGACTATCAGATAAAGAGCATTGCATATAGGAATGCACTTCTACCGAATTTAACTGGATTTTCTATGTCTATTGGGTTGTCTGTAAGCGGTGTTATTATAGAGGAATCTATATTCTCGTATCCTGGTGTAGGGATGTATATGATCACTGCCATAGATAACCTCGATTACCCTCTATTGCAGGGAATATTTTTAATGGTTATAATTGCAGTTCTTGTGGGTAATCTTATTGTGGATATCCTACTGGGTTTCCTGGATCCACGAATAAAGCAGGAGGGTGAGTAATATTCAGGAAAATAAGACTAAAGAAGGAATGATTTCAAAAATACGGGAAAACAGAGCATTTGATATAATATTTAAGATATTTAAGCCACTTGGTGTTCTTCTTCAAAACAACAAATCAAAAGCCGGTTTTCTTCTATTGCTTTCTATCATCATTTTTGCTGTTGTTGGAATTTTTTATACTCCATACCCTCCAAACGCATATCTTTTCAAGAAAAGTATTCCTCCATCCTACTCCCATCTTCTTGGTACAACGGGTTATGGTCAGGACGTATTTTCCCAATTAATAGGAGGTGCTGCACCAACATTACTCATTGGATTTTCCGTGGGTATACTGGGTACATTGATATCCGTTTTCGTAGGAGTTTTGTCCGGATTTGCATCAAAGGGTGCGAATGAAGTAATAAATGCAATAGTGAATGTGTTTTTGGTAATTCCAGGAGTTTTGTTAATAATGCTCTTTGGTGCGTATTTTCTGGGTATTCATCAGAATCTTGGTTATTTTCCAACAATCCTAATCCTTGTGGTGACAGGTTGGGCATTTGGTGCTAGAACTTTTAGATCTGTTACCCTGTCAGTTGCAAAGAGAGATTACATTCTTTCTTCAATTCTAATAGGTGAAAGAAAAATGAGCATTATATTCAGGCAAATAATTAAATCAATTATGCCTGTAATCGTTTCAAATTTCTTTTTTACCGCCATGTATGGTACCATGGGACTTACATTCGTTGAGTATCTTGGAGTTGGTAATCTACAGCAGGTCAATTGGGGAACAATGCTATACTGGGCCATAAATAACGAAGCCTATCTTGTTGGAGAGTGGTGGTGGATATTGCCACCTGCAATCTTTATAGCAGTTTTAATGTTTGCCTTCATACTATTGAACTTTGGAATGGATGAAATCGCCAATCCAGCGTTGAGAGTTTTTAAGGTTAAGAAAAATAAGGTGAAGTCATGAGTTTGATGGAAATTCAAAATCTCACAAAGGAGTTTACAGTCAGAAAAAGTCTTACAAAGGGTGACATAGTAAAGGCACTTGATGAAGTTAGTCTAGAATTAAGGGAAAAGGAATTACTTGGTATTGTGGGTGCAAGTGGTAGTGGAAAAAGTACACTAGCTAGACTAATGGTTCTTCTATATCGACCAACATCTGGAAAAATTATCTTTAACAATGAGGATGTTTCACACCACAAAGGGCAGAGGCTAAAGGTGTACCGAAAAAATATTCAGATGGTGTTTCAGGATCCATATGCCTCTCTAGATCCATTTCATAATGTGGAATGGCACATAAAGAGACCATTGTTAATCAATCATTACAAGGGCAACGTTAGTGATCGTGTGCAGGAGCTTCTGACACAGGTAAAACTTGACCCTCCATCGCAATTTCTTGATAAATACCCACATCAAATGTCTGGTGGGCAAAGACAAAGAGTGTATATGGCCAGGGCTCTTGCTACAGAACCCAAGGTACTAATTGCGGATGAACCGGTTTCCATGCTGGATGTGTCTCTCAGAATTGAAATCCTGGAACTTCTTCTTTCCCTTAGAGAAAACTTAGGAATTAGTATAATTTATATAACGCATGATCTGAACACAGTTAGTATGATTACCGATAGAATATATGTGCTCAATAAGGGGAAGGTTGTTGAGTCCGGAAACACAAAACAGGTAATTGAAAATCCAGTGGACGAATATACTAGAAGATTAATAAAGGCCGCCCCAGATCCATATAAGAAAATTGAGGTGGACTAAATGCCAAATGCAATCCAGGTAGAAAATCTGACCGTTGGGTATCACTGGGAAAACGGGTTTTCAATAATTATACGAGACTTAAATCTTTCCATTGAAGAGGGCATTATCTTTGGTATAGCAGGAGAATCTGGATCGGGTAAAAGCACATTTGCCCAATCTATCTATAATTCGCTCAGGTATCCTGGAGAAATAGAATCAGGCAGGGTTTATTTTAAGGGTAATGATCTTTTAAAAATGTCAAAAAATGAATTGCGAAGGATAAGGGCTGTCAATATGACATTTATCCCACAGGCAGCAATGAATGCGCTGAATCCAGTTAAAAGAATAGGTGACCAGTTTAACGATATCCTTGAGGCTCATGGGAAAAACATTGTGGAATTTCAGCAGAACATTCAGGACGTATTAAAAATGGTAAGGCTTCCTCAAGAAATATTACATAATTATCCTCACGAGCTTAGTGGTGGAATGAGACAGCGAACAGTCATAGCAATGGCACTAGTTCTTTCTCCAGAACTTGTGATACTGGATGAACCCACCACAGGTTTGGATGTCCTTGTCGAACATGATATACTGGTTGATCTTAAAAAAATACAGAGAAAAAAAGGTTTTACAATGATAATGATCACTCATGATTTATCTATCCTTTATGAAATATCCGACCAGCTTGGCATGATGTATGCAGGTGAATTAACCGAATATGGGGATAGGGAATCTATGATTAAGTCATCTGCTCATCCCTATAATTATCTTTTGTTGAAAAGCATTCCGAGAATAGGAGTTAGGAAATATGATGGAATAAGACTAACGGGGAACCCTTCGAACTATGATGAAAACTTCAAAGGATGTCAGTTTAGTACAAGGTGTCCTTATAAAACTTTTGAGTGTGAATTGACACACCCAGAGTTAAAGAAAGTTCCTAACGAGAATCATTACTATCGCTGTTTAAGATATCCAGACTGGGTTAGAGATGAAAAATAGTCAATTGTACATCATTCTAATTTTTAGTTAACATTCAACTATATTTATAAACTGAAATAACATAAGATAATGTGGAGGAAAAAATTTTTGAAGGGTTATCCAAGTTTGGACTTACAGCCTATGAGATCAAAATCTATGAAGTTCTGATACTAAAGGGTCCATTAAATTCCACCAGTATTGTCAAGGAAACCGGTATACCTCAGCCCAGAGTTTATGACCTATTCAGTTCAATGGAGCGTAAGGGTTTCATTGAAAGTAGCTTTGGGAAAAGAAAAACGTACAAGGCAATACCTGTTTCAACCATTATGGAAAGAGAAAAAAAGTGGCTAGACACCTATAGTTTCAATCTTGAACATTTTGTTCAGAATAAAAGGATATATAATCAGAATAACGGATCATTTCTTTCCCTTCTAGAGGGAAATACACAGGTAACTGAAAAAATGGCATCACTTATTTCACACACTGAGGACGAACTAATTTTATCCACAAGCTATGAAAGATTCAAGGAACTTTACCCATATATTGAAAAACTGAGTTCTTCGAACGTTACTATGTGTATTATTATTTTCAAGGAGCAGAGACAGAGACTCACGGAAAAAATAGATGGTAATTGTTTTATTCGCACAATGTCAGGAAAACCGGTTGAAATTCTTATTTCGGATAGGAAATCCTGTACAATGAAAATAGAAACAAGAGAGAGGAAGGATGATTTAGCCCTATATTTTGAGGAGGACAACTTCATTCATGTAGTATCGTATTACTTTAATCAGTCATTGTGGAAATATGCAGATATATATACTGATCAGATCAACGACAACTGTATCAGATTCAGAACCATATGGCTGGCTTGTGATATAATAGAATACTATCTTAACAACGGAGCAAAACTCAAATCTCATCTTGAATGTTATTATAAGGACGATTACAGAGAAATTGATGGTGAAATAGTGAAAGTTGAAAAAATCCCATTTGTCAGGAACACTTTTTTTATAAGGTCAGGAAATGAAGAGTACTCCGTTGGGGGCAAAACTTCCTCAATTGAGAAATTGAGAATGTTATTTCTCAAGATAAATCCTGAATTACTATAAGATAGAGTATAAGCTTTGAAAAAACCTTAAAATAACAATAGAAAATTATAAAAAATGTTTCCAAAAAATTTTTAAGTTCGGTTTTTCAGA
>JAKBQK010000522.1 GCA_021835265.1 Thermoplasmata archaeon | reverse complement strand
TTGACTTTTAAGATACAAATAAAAGTACTTTTAATTGATTTTTAAAAAACCAGGAATTTTCAGATTTTCTCCATTCTTGATCTCAGTTCATCTATTACCTGTTCCCTGTTCTCCAGTTCAATAATGATGATACCGTATTGGTAGTTGGTGAGATTGATGGCAAAGGCATTTTCCCTTGTTTTGTATGCGAAAAATCCCTCTCCCTCATCTGTGGTGAAGCTTCCATAATCATGGCTATTCTGTGTGAGCCTTGTCCCCATGATCTTGAATTTGCCGAAAACATCTCCCGCTGTGTCTTCAACGTTTTTGATGGATGAGTAAGGTATCCTTAACTTTTTTTTGAAAGCCTCAAATTCCTCAAGTCCCTCCATGTCAAGCTCGAATTCAGTTTCCAGGAACTGTATCTTCACCATGTTTAATCTGTTGATTATGTTCTGATTCTTAATAAAATTCACCTGAATCTGTTTTCAGTTTCGATGAAACAGATGAAGGACATTTTCTGTATCCTTGAAAAATTATATTTAGAATTATGTCTTAGGATTTTAGTGAAGATAACAGTTTCAAAATTGTCCGGAAAGGTAGTTGGGGCCTCTTCAGGAACAGACATTTCAATAATGGACCAGATCGGGCCAGACGATCTGTTCTGGGCGGATGTGGAAGGTTTCACACCTGATTTTCTTAATTATATTGAGAAGAGATTTTCCATTGATCCCCTGACAATCGAGGATATCAATACAGGGAAACAGAGGGTGAAGATAGAGGATTATCCTGGCTATACCTTCATGGTATCGAAAAATGTCACTAAAACAGGAAAAGATGAATTCAGTTATGATACAGAGGAGATATTTCTCATACTGATGGAGAAGGGAATGCTGACACTCCACCAGAATCCTTCTTCAGTGGTGCAGCATTCTATTGATTCCATTGGGAACCGTGCCAAGACCATCAAGAAGGAGCAAAATTTCCCTTCCCTGGTGATGCACCAGGTATTTGATTTTTCTGTGGATTCTTTCTTCAGCGCACTTTCCGACATGGAGAACTGGCTTGTTTCGGTCAGGGTTGATCTGCTGGACTTTGATAATATCACTTCCAGGGAGCTTAATGACCTGAAAAATATAATGGCCTTCATTTCCCGGGCCAGATCGGAGATGGGAAATCTTAGAATCACTTTGACACAGCACAGGGATGTGATGTCCCTGGCACAGAATGATGCGATAAAGTTTCTGTCCCCTGATCTGTCCCATGATTTCAGGGATGTCTATGATCACACATTCCAGATGATTGAGGCCCTGGATTCGTATACTCTCAGGGCTGGTGATATAAGGGATTTGTATTTCACCCTGAGATCTGCCTATACAGATAACATACTTAGGTTGCTGACCTTAGTGGCCACCATTTTCCTTCCTCTGACATTCCTGACAGGTTTCTATGGAATGAACTTCACAAAAGGATTTTACGAACCTGCATCTTCTTCCATCTATGGATTCTATGGAATGGTTGTGGTCATGCTGCTTATTTCCTCAGTACTTCTTTTAATATTCAGGAAGCGTGGCTGGGTATAAACACTTTATAACATTTTTTTACCTTTTTCTTGGACAATCCTCAAACTTGGCATGAATTACTTACTCCTCCTAATTCTAGAATTGATCTGTTTCAAATCATCTTTGAAATCATTTCGTTCAAGTGAGTTAATTGTATCCTTTGGATCTTTAGCCACTTTTTCCACAGATTCTTGAGTCATTTTGGCATTGTATATTTCCGCAAGCTTCTTCCTACGTTCCAAATTTATATCCGTAATGTTCCCAACTTCTTTAGAAACCCAATCTTCGAATTGCTCTGAACCTTTGTATGATTTATACCTATAGAAGAGAAAATCTCCTTTGTTGAGCATTTTTGGATTAAATTCTTGATTTTGTCTCAACGTTTCCAAGATATTTTTAGGTAATGTTGTTTTTTTGTGAGAGGGGCCCACGATAGAAACTTCATTCATCAATGCAAGTAGATCTTCTGACGAAACTTCACTCCCGGATTTTTTCTTTCCTTTTTGACTGTAGACATATAATGAATATGATTCTGTGCCAGTGTCATTAGCAACTTTTCTTGAAACTTGTGAGACTAAGGAGTATCCAGTCCCAGAGAAAGTTCCACCATCCAAGTCACATATATACACTCCATCTGCACCAAACCTAGATATGTAATTATTTATGAGAGTAGGTATTCCATCCCTCGTATAATAGGAAGGTAGGAAGTAGCCAATCTTTCCTCCACCATCTCCAAGACTGGCCATTTCAGAAATTCTGGCTCCTATTAGGTTATCAAATTCTACAAGATCTTCCGAAGAATCATTATTTAAAAATTCAATATGCGGAAGTGTAACAATGTCTACCATTGGATGACGGTAGATGAGATCAATAACAAAGGCAGAGATTTTATCTAGATTATTTTTGAGATTCGTGAAACCAGAACCATCAGCCCTTGAAATTCTTACAAATACTACATTAATTTTATTCTTGTTGAGTCTGCCTCTAACTCTTTCATTTATGAAGTTCGTTCTGAGATCGTTTTTTCCATCTATGTCTGCTATTTCCTTCAATGTAAGTGTTATAACTGCTTCATTAATAGGAGAAACAACTCCAAATTTCTTACTTGGAATATGTGGTATCTTTACTAGGCCATCTATCCTTTTATCTCCAGTTCTTAGTTCCGTCTTTCTTATTAGATAACCTAGCTCACTATTCTCATCTTGGTCGGTTAACTTTATCCTATAGTTCTTCACTAAACTTCACCTTCATCAATCAGATTGCCGTGATTGCCCAATGTTACCCATTTTAGTTTATCTTCTTCTGAATTCTTTATGTATCTCACCATTAGTATGAACTTATTGTATTCTATAATTTTAAGTTCATTGGGTTGAACCAAAAAAGAAAGGCTTCTCCCTTTGTATACGAGGTTAAACTTAATTTCGTTAGGAATAACGGGTTGTAATGAAAAACCGACTCCAATTTCCCTTCGGTCTTCATCACCATTAACTGTCATTTCGACTCCAATGTTAAAGTAACAACGTTTCCATTCCTGGTAGCCTTATTCTTGCTAATCGCTTTCAGTTCCTCAATTAAAATATCTATTTTTGGACCAATCCTTGAATTTTTGGTCATTTCAGGGAATAAATGATACGTCAAGACTTCAAGTCTATAGGCACTGAACCCCCTTAGGAAATTTAGTAAATTGAGAATTGTTGTTCTGCTTTCTGGATTAAGCAGATATACTACTTCCCCATAGATCTCAGTACCTTTGGGGGTTAATGAATACATATCATTGTTTACAGAATAAATATTTCTGTTCAGTGGCGACTGAATTTTTTCCATAATGGACTCAGAAAAATTACCATATTCATGAGCCGTAAATTTACCCTTAAATTCGGTGATATTTGCCAAAATGTAAGAGATTTTTTGAACCTTTGTGTGTGATAGCTTCCTTGGACCCATAGAAAGTATTGCGAGATAGTCCTCCTCATCGAGATAATCTGGGATTTTGTCTTTAGACATGTCTATCATTCTAGTTATACTCTCCAATAATAGATAGTTTACGTGGGGCAAAGGGATCGTATACGATGACACCACATTACTAGTAAGTCAATATTAATTTATTAATAAGAATTTCCGTAGTAACATACTTATAGTGATAATAATGATGACCATAAATGAAAGCCGTTTACTTGAAGAAATTATATAAACACAGAGGAAGATTAAGTTTGAGGATAAGTTTTTTAAAATACAAGAATAAGTTTAGGCTATAAATACAACAAAGGTGGAAAATTAATGAGAAATCAAGTTTCGGTTGATTATGTATTGTTTAAATTAAACGAAGTGTTTAAAGTAGTTGATATTTCCAGTGAATTAATCGTGGCGGATAATATTGAGAATGCAGAAGAGATATGCTTACGAAGAAATTTAGACAGAGTTCCAATTAAAAAAGAAGGAAAAATCGTTTCTTATTTTGAGTTAAAAACAAGATCAGAAAGTGTAATTAATCAAGACTCAATTATGGCCGATTCTAAAGGCATTCTTGATGCTTTTATTTATCTTTCGAAGAGAGATTTTTATTTTATTGAAAGTGAAAAAGAATTGACACATATAGTGCACTATTCAGATCTTAATAGACCAATATCTCTATTAAGTATTTACGCCCAGATAGCTTATTGCGAAATGTTCATACGTGATTTTGCTAGGATAAATAATTTAGATAATACAGAAGATGGAATTAAAAAATTCGTAAACGATTTGAATAAAAGGATTAGATATAAAAAGAATAAAATAAATATTGAAAAAGCAATTACAAATTACAAAAGGAAATCAGCAGAAGTTCGAACGGATCTGTTTGATGAGCTTTTTTTTGATGATGAACTTCTCTTGTTCCGAGAACTTGTAACTTCCAAACTGGATTCAACCAAATTAAAAAAATTTAATGAATTTATCAGACTTGATTACTCAAAAATTAATACTTTTAGAAAATTAAGGAATAAAATCATGCACTCTCAACTAAAAATTGTCAATGCACATAGCGATATATATGAATGGTTAAATCTTTTGCATACATGTCAAAATATTATAAATGTAATTAATAAAAAGACGGTGTTTTATTGACTGATCCTGAGAAATAAACAGAGAATTACAATATTGACTTTGATAGAATCTTAGAACTTATTAGCAAGTAAGAACAAATTAAGATATCTGGTGAAATCAGGAGTTACAACGAAGAATTAACAAAGAAGGATTTTATTTTGCCATTATTGGACAGAATCCACTTGCCATCTACATTCGCTTTACATCAAAATTTCGTCTATGCAGTTGAAATCCATGACCAACATTGAGGAATTTCAAATACCTATTATCCGCAAGTGATGAAGTTAGAGTTCAAATTTCAATTTTTCTAATAAATGGGTTTGTATTTATTGCTCCTTACTTCACTTATTCGTTTCTCCAGAAGAGTTACATCAATCAAACTATCTTTTAAAAGAGCAAAATATTTTTCCTTTACCAATGGATTTTTTCCAATACTTTGTTTATCATACATCAAATATGCCGCAGAAAATACATCAAGTGAAAACCTAAAGAACAAATCATTTAAATTATATTCATCTATTTTTATTTTGCTAATACTGCTAACTGACTTCCTAATAATTGAATCCGCAAAGTTTAAAATCTGGTATAGTTCAGAAAAATTTTTACTTTTTATCTTCAACCCCTTTTTCCTTCCTAGCACTGGTTCACCTTCGCCCTTGAGAAAGACATCATATGCATAATTGTCATCATTTTCATTTTCTATACCTGAAACAATTAGTGAAATTCTACGAATTATACAACCAAGACAACACCCGCAATTTTGGTGATCGCTGTTTGAATACCTTGTACTTCTGCAAGAATTGGTCAACTTTATAACGTTATAATCTTTTACTAAAGATACTGCTTCAGCTTTTGTGAGGTTTTTAAACGGTGTAATGATCTCAAATTTTTCCTTGTAAAATATTTCTAAAAACATTTTTGTCAATCTAAGAGTTATTGGGTGAGTGGTTATAGTGACTTCATCCAATATATCGTAAGCAGGTTGAAACATAATTGGGCCAATTTCTGATACGATTATTTTATTCAACCCTTTGCTATGAGCAAATATACCCGCTATAGCTGTGTATACAAACCCCCTCATTTGTTGTAATGCAGATCTACCTTTTGGAATTTTAATAATATTAATATTTATGTCTTGCTCAGCCATGTAGGGGGTAAGTTTTTTTTCAACAAGTTTTCTAAGCATAGCATGAGAAACAAAAATACCAGTTGTTTCTCCGAATTTCCATTTTGCGTTTAAAATACCGGTAAAGCTATCTGCACCTCCTGAAAATAAACATATAGAACCTTCATTTTTTATATCATTTAATTGATTAGTATTCAATGAAAATTGGTTTATTATGACCTTTACTTTTATCATAACCCCAAGGGAAAAAGTCAATAGATAATAAATTATGGTTTCAAGTTTTTGATTTAATCCTTGTTCAAGATAATTAATTTCAATGTCTATGTTGTATGTAAGAGATTTGTCTATTTGTTTATTCTTGTATCTACCATCTCGTAATAATGATTCTAGAGTAAAAATACCACACACCAGATAAAGAATCTCTTTATCCAACTCATCTGAAATCAGGGAATTTGTATCTAACGTTTTGATGAACTGGATATCTGCGTTAATAGGTGCAATGGTCAATTTTTTAGTTGAACCATTTTTTTCCAATGAGGTTATAGTTATCCTCATATTATTCTCCAGAATTTTCTAACAAGATTTTCCTGATAATTTCTTCTATCTCCTTAGCTTGAGATTTAGTTGGTTCATCTTCAATCAGTAAATTATGGGTTTTAAGTTCTTTTACGATTTGTGACGCAATATTTTTAGACTGATGAATAAGTTCTGAGTCTAGGTCTTTTTTTTCACTTTCAGATGTTTTGATATATGCATCCGTTAACCTATCATCCGTTACAAATCTTGACTTGAGCATACCATATATCATACTTTCATAAAATTTTAGCATAAATTTTTCGATTTCATTTTCATCTGTCATGTTAACGCCTCCGCTGAAACTTCTATTGCTTTTTTTATGATCTTTATATTTTCTTGCATCTGTTGTGGGTCAGAATTCCCAGCCAATTTTTCAACAAGGCTTGGAACGATTATATTAGATGCAGTTCTTACTGCACCTCCAAAAATTAAATCTTCCGAAAGCGTTTTTGCAGTTTCGATTCCAACTGTAATTAGAGCATTCTTTAAGTCACCAGTTTCTTTATAAATTTTAAGACCTTTATATGCTGCAAAAGCTAATTCAGTTCCCAAAACGAGTCCCTCAATATAGGGATTTGATACTGCTAATGTCTTGATTGCCATCTTTGCTAATATTTTGGCGTTGGAATGGTTTTCTAAACCCTTTTTTAGATCTGATACTGCTTTACTTGTTTCTTTTTTACCTGAATATACGCCAGCATTACCTTGTACCCTTGTTCCCAATAAATACAATAATAGATGTGTCTATATAATTTTTGAGAATTTTGAATTTATTTTACTTTTCATCTCTCTGTATATCTGAAATTATTCCACCCAAATAAGACAATAAACTAATGAATTCTCGGTATGCCAACAAGGCATCTGAATATGTAACACGATATTTGTCATTATGTGGACCTATATTTATAAATTCGCATACTTTGGCATACATTTCCTCTATTCTTTGACTCTTTTGCGCTCGGTTTGGTTCTCCTTGGGATCCTATATCAATTGACTTTGCAATCTCCGATTTCCTTGAATCATAATAGCTTTTAAAAGAATCCTTTGCAACCCTAAGATCTCTTATGACATCCTCAGGATCGTTCTTATTGAAAAGTGCTTCCTGTGCCTTCTTAATATGTTCAATTACTTCAGTAAATCCTTCTATTTTTGGCCTGTCTATTTCAATTATCCATTTTTCAGAATACCCTATATCAGTAAGAAGCTGTGTCCATTTAGCAGCGGAAAAGTCTTCTATAAACTGAAGAGAAGCCATTCCTCCATAAATCTGGTCATCACTATTAATATCTACAGTATCCCTATATGCAAAATCAAATTTAATAGTAATTTTTAAATCTCCTGTCCTTTTGCTTTCTATATAATATAGAAAATCAATACTTAATGGAACACTTATGATTACATCATTATGAATCCTATAATCAGTCTTAAATTCCATTTCTCCCCTTGCAGAGATATTGAAAATTTTAAGCGTAATACTAATAGGGTAGATCAATAAAACCGTGCCTTTATCCATTAACTTGCCTTGATTATTAATTTTTATTTTCCCATTGTCGTTATTAAAAACTAAACGAACATTGATTGCGGAGTATGGAAATTTCTCAACGACATTAAAAGAGTAATTGTATACTCCTACAGAAGCACCTGAACTACTTTTCCACTCATCTTTAATCATCATTCAAAATGCCTCCAACCGATTTCCAATATTTGTATTTTTTATTTCCAATAAATTTACTATGTCCTGTTCCTCAGAAGTTCCCAATTCGAGAGTTAACTTAAGTTTATTTATATCCTTACTTCGTGTTAAATTAGTTGATAGCCGTATCTTTAAACTTTTATAAAGATTTTTAATGATATTATAAACAGAAAAATTCAACCCCTCAACCCTCCTTGCATACACCATCTCATTCTCCAATTGCTTTATTCCCATTTTTTCACCTTTTCAAAACCCCACAGATTTTTCTTAAAATAATCATGCTTCAACCTCGTATAATACTTCTCAAATTCACTTTTACATTTCTTGATTTGGTATTGCATCTTTTAGTGAATTAAATGCTTGTGTTTACTATTATTTCCCTCAGCTAACTTTTTCAATTACAAAATGTGTACCTATACCAATAACTACCATTAATCCATGAATAAAAAAAGCAAGAGTGCTTGAATACGTTGGAGAAATTATGGCATTTGCCCATGAACTAAGAAAGGTTGCAAATCCATATAATTGGTTTATTATTCCGAACAATCCAATAAGCCATATCAGGATAGCGGGAATGTGTAAAATCTTAATGAATGAACTCATAATTTTTAACGAGATATGATTCTAGTTACGATATATAACATTTATCTACGTAAAATTTGATTCCAATGAACACATAAATTCTTGCAACAGTGATTTTAGTGCCACTTATTCTTTTTATGCGAACAATAGAAAGAAAAGAAATTTTCATGATTACCAACGCAAATTGGAACTCCCAAATGATTACTCTCATCTATGTCGTGCGTACGAAGGAATCATGAAATGCAGTATTGAAGAGTCAACAATACCTTGTAGTAAGATTCCTGATAGCGTTTCCTGCACATCAGTAAAAAGAGAGCATTTTCAACGAAATAATTCTGGAACATAACAAAAATACATAATTAATTTTGATAGGTCTATTTTTTGTCTCAGCAAGTCAATTACAAGATATTTGCGAGAACAAAGATAAATAAGAAAGATCCTATCCTTTCCACTCTCACGGAGAGAGTGCTTCAAAAAATAGACTCTTATACCTGATGCTAATATCTTTAGTGTAGCAGAGATAATGATGTGAAGAGAAAAAATTGATCCTCTATTTTTTTCTGCTCTTGTGAATTCTCTTTTCTGCTTTGTAAGCCTTATAGGCACTATTTGCTGGTCCAAAACCAGGCACGAAAGAGGCAGGAATGCTTGCTAAAGAAAGATTCCTCTCTTTCTTCATCCTGTTTTGCCATCCTTTTTTTCCACCATTTACCCTGTTAGGATTCTTCTTTGGAGACATGAATCTTATGATTCTATTTTTAGAGATAAATATTTTGCATCCAAATTTGAATCAATAAGGGGAGTTAATACTCGAGAACAAAAAAGATTTCAGATAATTTGTTGAACACCTTCAGAAAGGAACCGTAAGGAGTAGAGAAAATGGTAGAAAGAATGTTCAACTTGGAGAGTGTAATGCTTCAGAGGGTAAAAATTCTATTTTGGGAATGACAATATGGCCTTTTTTGTAAACATTGATAATAGAAAACACATTCAGAGATATTCTTTCAATCAACATTGATTAGGAACTGAAGAGAGACACAGAAAATGGGAAGGATTTGTAGGATGAAAGTTAAGCCTTTTGATGAAAAACGAGGAAAAAGATCTATAGAATGATTCTTTTCGAGGACACTTTCTTTAAGTTTTTGAGATGCACGGAAGTTTGTAATATTGGAAAAAAAGCAGGACTAAAAAACCATCTAGAGCACTTGAATAAAACTATGATAAGCATTAGGAATATCGAGATTTCTCCATTATAACATTAAACACCAATAAACCACAAGTCTACTGAAGTCCGAGGAGGATCTCCTGAAAGTGCAGATCCACCTTGACCACAAAGCGATCGGAAGCACCCAGAGGTACACCCACCTTATGAGCAGTGAGATACAGGCTGAAATATACGATTTGTACAGCAGGGTTCGGGAACCCTAATTTTTTGAATTGATGGAGGAGGTAGCAATATGAAGGAAAAAATCATTATTATAAAAAGGAAAAACGGGGAGTCGCAGGGAATGGGAGCACTGGGATTTGAACCCAGATCTGCGGGTCTCTTCCCGGTTCATAGTTCCAGTCAATCATCACGAATCAGATGACCCAGTTCTAATCAAAACCTGACTGGAGCCCATTAGGATGCCTG
>JAKBQK010000577.1 GCA_021835265.1 Thermoplasmata archaeon | reverse complement strand
CCTCAATGAATCATTTATGTGAAAATCCTGTTTCCATTTAATCAAAACACTTTTTCATTCCTTCGTATAAATAAGTTTCAACACGTGTGAGCGGGAAATCCCACACTCTTCAGGGGTGGGAGGATGTCACAAAGGAAATGCGAAAACATGCGAAAACTATGGAAAAAATATTAAGGAAGGATTAATAAAGGTAATAGCCGGACTAGGTTGGGAAGCCAGGCTCTTCCTGTTACCCGAAGCCTATACGCGGGAACGACAGTCCAGAGAGGCCAACCTGGCCTCTGTTAAGCCTTGAGGAATCAATGAGATTTCGGCCCAGCGGATCGGAGGATTACAGAAAGCAATTCAAAGGAAATGCTTTCCGTAACTTATTCACCAAACCCGCCAGGTCCGGAAGGGAGCAACGGTAGGTGGAACTTTTGGTGCTGCTGGATACCGGGGTCGAGTGAACTCAGGGGTAAACTTAGCAGGACGTCAGGCCCAATCTGGGCGCGTCCGGTATTTGAGGTTAAAAATGTTCAAGGCCATTCAGGATCCTGTTTGGGGTTACACAGAGATTCCGGAAAAATTTTTGAAAATAATAGACACTCCTGAGTTTCAGAGACTGCACTGGATCAGGCAGCTTGGAATGTGTTATCTTGTATACCCGGGTGCAGTTCATACCCGATTTCAGCATTCGCTTGGAACTATGGCACTGGCCGACCAGATCGCACGGAAGCTTGAAACTAAATATCACACAGAGGTGACATTTGCTGCTCTCCTGCATGATATAGGTCATTTTCCCTTAAGTCATTCATTCGAAGATTTTTTTCAGGATAAATTCCACGTAAATCATGAAGAAAATGGACGAGAAATGATACTTGGTAAGAAAGGAACTGGTGAAATAAGGGAATGTTTGGAGTCCAATGATATTGATCCTGAAGTGGTGACCAGAATCCTTTCTGGAGGTCACAGAGAATTTAAACTGGAAAGTGAAATCGTTAGTGGACCTCTGGATGCCGATGAAATGGATTATCTTGTAAGAGATAGTTACTTTACAGGAACAGGAAACATAGCTTTCAGTATAAAAAGAATGGTCGACATACTCAGGACAGATGGCGAAAAAATATTCATTGAGGAAAAAGGAATAACATCAGTGGAATCGATCCTTCTATCAAGAAACCTGATGCATAAGTCAGTATATTTTCATAAAACCGTCAGGATTGCACAAAAAATGATTGAGAGAGCAATGGACTCACTGGATAAGGTTGACAGTTCAATGATGGATATGCATGATGATATTTTCCTGAATTATCTAAGAAATCAGGCTTCAAGTTCAGATATGATCGGGCAGATAGATAGAAGAAATCTATACAAGGTCGTATACAGGGATTCTGCTCCTGATATAAGGGATCCTGAAATAGAAAGTAAGATTCATGAAAAATATCCTGAGCTTATAGTTGATTATGTACCTCCATATGCATATCAGGACAGAAAGAAAAGTAAAAATGAGGTGCTGGTAAAACAGGGAAGAAAATTCATGGAAATTAGTTCACTTTCACCATTGATTAACTCGCTTTATGATAGCTTCAACAGGAGATATATAACCATATATGGACCACAAAAACTACAAATAAAACAGGAAGAAATTAGAAGCCTACTCGATTAAACGTTTTTCCATTCTGAATGCATTTCTACTGCCATTCAATTTCTCACTATAGTAGTTCTTGAGGAATTCTGTTTTTTTGAATCCTAATTTTTCGTATAAACCAATGGCTTCCCGATTGTGCTCTCTGACCTCAAGAACTATCTTTTCGTATCCTCTTTGTTTAGCAATATCCTCTATATGTTGAAATAGAGCCTTTGCAAGTCCCTTACCTCTATATTCTGGATCAACTGCTACAGACTCTATATCCAGAGAACTATCTGATACTGGACATGCCATTATGTATGCTATTATCTCTTCTTCATCTTCAACCTTGAACGCCATGTCTCCAGACTCTGATAGTGCATATCTAAGCATATCGGCTGAATAAGGTCCAACTGTAAAAGCACGTTCTTCCAGGCGCACCAGTTTCCTAAGGTCATCATCAGTAATTCTGTCTATTTTCATGTAATCAACTCAAATTAGAGTATCTACCAAATATTTTTAATGCATCCTTCAATATCCATCTATGATTAGACAGAAAGAGTTGGCATTCGATCAGGCCATCGACGATATGAAGCATGGTTCACCCATATTAATATTTGATGATGCAAAGAGAGAAGGTGAGACAGATCTTATTTTCGCATCACAGTTTGTTACTTCAGATTCAATAAAAATGTTAAGAAAGGAAGCGGGTGGTCTTATATGCACTACCATTAGGAAGAGAGAGGCAGACCTAATTCAGTTACCCTATCTTGAGGAGATCTATGAAAGGTTCCTGCCATACGGGAAAAAGGCCACGAATACATCAGATATGGGATATGATAAACATTCATCTTTCACTTTTACAATAAATCATAGAAGTACCTATACTGGAATACCAGATATGGACAGGCAGGTAACAATTTCAAAACTTGTAGAATTCATAAAAAACATAGAATCAAAGGAAGATATTGTGGATGAATTTTATACGGAATTCAGGATTCCCGGCCATGTTCATCTGCTGATAGCAAGAGAAGGTTACTTTGGCGAGAGAAGAGGACATACAGAGCTTGCCACATACTTAGTAGAAAGAGCAGGTTTGGTACCAAGTGCAACCTTAGCCGAGATGCTTTCAGATTCAGGTAGAGCGATGACATTTGAGGAAGCCAGAAACTTTGCAGTGGAACATAACTTAACATTTATAGAGGGAAAGGAAATCATAGAAAAGTGGACCAATGACTAAAGTAATGGCAACAGGGGTGTTTGACATCCTTCATCTTGGGCATATAAATTATCTAAACCAGTCGAAAGCACTTGGAGAAGATTTAGTGGTTGTAGTTGCAACTGATCTGAATGCTCAGAAAAGTGGTAAAAAGTTAGTATTTTCAGAAAGTGCAAGAAGAGAAATGGTTTCCAATCTCAAAATGGTTGATGAGGCCATAGTTGGGAATCACGGTGATATATTCAAAACAGTTGAATTGCTGAAACCTGATATTATCACTTTAGGCTTCGATCAGAAATTTGATGAAAAGCAGATCGAGGAAGAATGTGCTAAGAGAAATATTAAGGTAAGAGTGGTAAGATGCAAGAAATTTGATTCAACTGATCCAGTAGGAACAAGAATGATCAAGAGAAAGATTGTTGAAATGGAAGGTATAAGGGCATGAAACTTATTGGGATCGCAGACACAACTTTTGCAAGATACGACATGGCAAAGTCTATAATTGAGGAACTTGGTTCAACGGGAACTGGATTCAGAATATCAAGATATACAGTCCCAGGAATTAAGGATCTTCCAGTGGCAAGCCTTTTGTTATTCAACACAGGCTGTGACATCGTCATTGCATGCGGAATGCCTGGACGGAAACCAGTTGACAAGATTTCAAGTCAGGTCGCATCTACTGGATTAATGGAAGTGCAATTAAAGGTAGGAAAACATATAATTGAAGTATTTGTTCATGAAGATGAGGCAAAAGATGATAGGGAGCTGGCATGGCTTTGTGACCAGAGAGCAAGAGAACATGCCATTAACGCCTACAATCTACTTTTCTTTCCGGATAAATTAACACAGAATGCAGGAAAGGGATTAAGGCAGGGATATGCAGATGCGGGGGACGTAATGGGCGAAGGGAAAAAAGGAAGTGCAATAACACATTGAGGTGAAAAAATATGAAAATTGGAATAGTTGTATCGGAATATAATTATGATATTACAATGATGATGCTGGAAAGAGCCATAGATCACGTTAAGTTTCTTGGTGGTGAGGTTTCAGAAGTACTTAAGGTACCTGGAACTTTTGAGATCCCACTCGGCGTAAAAAGACTTATTGAAGCAGGAAACGTGGACGGTGTTGTTACACTGGGTGCTGTCATTCAGGGAGAAACAGATCATGATGACATTATAATGCAGAACGCAGCAAGAAAAATCATGGATATATCCATTGAAACAGGAATGCCAGTGTCACTTGGAGTTACTGGTCCTGGACAGACAAGATTACAGGCAGAAGCAAGAATTGAAAAGGCCAGAAGCGCGGTTGAAGCAGTTATTAAAATGCTGAAAGCAAATAAGAATTAATTACTATTTTCCTTTCTTATCTGTCCAAAAGTCGAACTTATCTCCGCAAATGCATTGTGAGGATGAATGCTTTCTTCACTTTCGGATGATATTGTTAATCTAACATCATCTCCGATTTCAGAAAAATACCTCACTATATTAAATGAAATATCCCTTACAATATCTTCAACAAACATAGGATTTAAATGAGCTTTTACAACCATCTCACCCTCGTCTGATCTCTTCAGGAGTGGTAGAAGTGAACCATTCATTCTACCTTCCACAAATTCTATTAAATTCTTGATTTCAATATCAAGATTACCTTTGTATTCTATTTTAATTACAATGTGATTCCTTTGATTGTGAGTTATTACTGGAATCTTATCAAGTATTTCAGTAGCCTCAGGAATACTTTCCTTTAGTATTGTCCTTGCCGTTTCCATTGCACATGGACATGCGTTTATTACCATTATTTCAACAGATAAGGTAGTCTTGCTGGTTCCATTCCTATCAAGTTCTGAATTTACCTTAACTTCATAGGGAACAAACGATTCAGAACCTCCAGAGGCATTCCTGTTAAGATAAAGCACTGTATTCATTTCTACCATTGCCTTTTGTGAATAGTCAAATCTTTTAAGGCATTCTTTACAAATCTCCATAGATACATGTTCTATGGCGTCTTCGCTTTTATGACCATTAATAACGGAATTTATCGATTCAATGGTTCTTGACATATCAGCACCCTTTCTCCAGGAAGGAAGATCAACAAATACGTTTAGACTAACGGACAAATTAAAAACATCATTTCCCCTTCTCACCGTTATTGGAACCCTTACATTTTTGACTCCAACTCTGTCCACATTTAGTAGATGAACAGGTTCTCCACCCTGAACATCTTTATATTTATCCATAAAACTTCCTTATTTAGTCTTACTTTCTGAATATGCTTTCTTAATAACTTCCTCTATTTCTTTATATTTCTCTTCAAGGGCTTTCTGTTGTTTTTCAATGGTATTTATCCTAATTTCACTCAACTCTTTTTGCTCTTTGAGTTCTTCTATTAATTTGTTTTTGTCATCAACTTTATATAAGACCGGTCCCACGCTTCTATATATTGGCATTCCTTCTCCCACTTTCCCAAGTTCCTCAAGGGTCTTAGAAAGTTCCTTAATTCTCACTTCAAGTTGATATTTTTGAGTGCCTATCTGTTCTATCTGGTTTTCAATCTGTTGAGCCTGTCTTACTTGATTTTGTAAATAGTTACTTATTCCACCTTCCACTCATTGCACCTCTTTAACTAACCTGTCTGCAATTAGAATCCATCTTGTTATCGAACCTAGTGCAGCCCTTATTGCAACAGTATCCCTCGCTTCTATATAAATTTGAAAGGATTGTTCAGTTTCCCGAGTGTTTATTTGAGTTCTACCGGATATTTCATCAATATTTGGTAGTATTGCAAGTATTTGCTTCAAATACCAGCTCTTTTCAAAATCTAATGTAACTGAAATTGTTTTCTCTACCACAATTAGATATGCATTTAACTCAAAAATATTTATGCCAGTTAGTATTTTCCTTGCATGGGCTTGTGGCCTAGTCTGGATAAGGCACCGTCCTTCTAAGTCGGTGATCGTGGGTCCGAATCCCACCAAGCCCGCTTTTTTTAGTTTTGTAAAAAATTAATTATATAGTAATATATCTCTTTTTTATATCTACTAATTTATTTTAGTATTTGATTGTAATTTTGTATACAAAATCTGCATAAAATTAAGTAAATTGAAACATAATTCTCACTTAAATGCTATAAATCATTAAATAGTGTAATTAAATTCTGCACTAGTGAACACAAATCTAGTTCTGTATATAGTAAGAAGAGCAATATATGCGGTAGTTTCTCTGCTCCTTATTATAACGATTGTGTATCTTCTGATTCACGCTGTTGCACCAAATCCTTACTCCCTCGCCAAGGTATACGCTGGGCCGGGACACACCACTAAATCGCAACTGGATGCAATTATTAGCGAATATGATCTAAAGGCACCTCTTGAATATCAGGTGCTTAACTATATTTCTAATATTTTTCACGGGAATCTAGGATTTGATCCGTCTTATCACAGGCCTGAAATTCAGTTAATAGCCAGATACCTACCAAGAACGCTTGAGCTTGTCATTCCGGCGCTTATATTATCTATGTTTCTTGGATTATTTACCGGAGCATTCGGCGCTTCAAAGAGAAGGAAGGCTGGAGATCAGGCAGTAAAGGGTGTTTATCTTATTACTTGGGCATCACCACCTTTTTTGGTCGCAATAGTTTTGCAACTATTTTTTGCGTATGACCTTGGTCTACTACCAGCTACCGGATTAGTGAACCCACTGTTAATATCTCCTCCAAATGTCACAGGGTTTCCGCTTTTAAATGCTCTAATAGCTGGAGACTTTACTTATTTTATTAGTTTAATTCATCATATGATTCTGCCTATTATTGCAATAGGATTGCTAAGTTTTGGTATAATTACAAGATTAACAAGATCCAGTATGCTAGATTCCATGGAATCAGAATATTTCAAGCTGGGTTTGATGAAAGGAATCTCAAGGAAAAGAGCTGTTTATACCGTAGCTCTCAGAAATGCTTCCATACCAATAGTTACACTTTTAGCTCTGTCTTTTGGATACGCAGTTGCAGGTGCAGTTGTTGTTGAAGATATTTTTGACTATCACGGAATGGGATGGTTCATAGTTTATGCCATAACTAATTTGGATTATATTGCAATTTTAGGAACTACTATCATAATAGCCATCTCTATTATAATAGCAAATCTGGTTGCGGATATACTATATGGTATTCTTGATCCAAGGGTGAGGCTGGAATGATCAATGAACAAACACACAAGGACGAAGAAAAAAAAGGGGCAAGAAAGACAGCCTTCAAAAAGAGGTCAAATTTCCTGAAACTGATGTCAAAGGATAAGTCGGCTATTATTGGGATGATTATAGTCGTTGCATTTCTTGGCTGGTCTGCAATACAGGGTTTTCTGGAGTATATGTCATCATTTCCTAAGTATTCCAGCTGGGGTTATATTTTGTTACCATCAGATCCATATCACACTGTTTTGGCAAATAGTCTCTTACCACCTTCAACAAAATCGGTAGCATTTTGGTTTGGAACAAACCTTGAAGGGGAAAGTATTCTATCTAGAATGCTCTTTGCAATGCCGAGAGATGCATTCGTATCTGTTATAGTGGTTTTCTCTGCAATAGTCATAGGTGCTATTCTTGGGATTAGTGCAGCGTATAAAGGTGGATGGCTCGAAACAATAATTATGAGGTTGACCGATTCTTTTCTGGCAATACCTGCGTTAATCCTTGTAATTGCAATATCAATTCCATTGAGAGCTACTTATTCTGGTGTCATATTGGGGTTGAGTATAGTATGGTGGCCAACATATACAAGGTTTTTCAGAGGTCAGGTATTGAGATTAAAGAACATGGATTTTGTAGAGGCAGCAAAAATTAATAACGTTAAAACTCACAATTTCTTTATAAAATATCTCTTCCTGAACAGTGTAGATCCGATTATTGCATATGCTGCATTGGATTTTGGAAATGTAATTCTAACGTATTCAACCCTTGCGTTTCTAGGCATAGGTTTATCGATTCCGATACCAGAGCTTGGTGCAATGGCCTCAAATGGGTTGAGTTATCTACCAGCGGACTGGTGGTATTCATTCTTCCCGGGGATTACAATTTTAGTTATAGTGATAGGATTCGTTCTGGTCGGAGACAGGTATCAAGACCTCATAAACAACAGGATAGATTATTAAGGTGATCAATTGTTACTGGAAGTAAATAATTTAAAGGTAAGCTACAAAACCATAAATGGCATTTCAACAGTGCTTGAGGATTTCAGCCTGAAGATGGAAGAAGGACAGATTATTTCCATAGTAGGAGAATCGGGTTCAGGTAAAAGTACTCTTGGGCAGGCAGTCACAAAATTGTTACCCATGTCTGGAGTGGTATCCGGGGAAATTTTGTTTGAAAACAGGGATGTGGTGAAATTAACTGAGGATCAAATGACAATTTACAGGGGAACAAGTGTTTTCATGATCTTTCAGAATCCTCTGAACAGTTTAAACCCTGTTAAGAGAGTTGGGTATCAGCTTATTGAGGCAATCAGAATTAGAAGCCAGCGAAAGAATGAGAATCTTTCTGAAAATGATATGCATAAAGAAGCTGTAGAAACGTTAAAAATCATGAGGCTACCAGATCCAGAGGAAATAATGAAACGATACCCACATGAGCTTTCTGGAGGTCAGGTTCAGAGAGTAGTCATATCTATGGCTATAATTTTAAAGCCAAGATTGCTTATAGCCGACGAACCAACAACAGCTCTAGATGTAACCATACAGGCACAGGTTATAAATCTATTGAAGCAGTTAAATAAGGAATTTAAAATGTCCATTATTTTCATAACACATGATCTCAGTTTGGCATATGTTTTATCCGATAGGATACTTGTAATGTATGCAGGTCGAATTGCAGAAAATAGTCCTGCTGAAAATATTGTAAAAAAGCCTCTGCACCCCTACACAGAAGGTCTGCTTAGAAGTGTCCCTAGTAACTATAAATCCTCTGGGGAATTATATTCTATTCCTGGCTCTCCACCTTCTTTTTTCGATATGCCGACAGGATGCAGATTTAACCCCAGATGCAATAAGGTGTTTGATAAATGCAGAAAGGAAGAACCTAAGTTGATAAATTACCAGCAAGATATTATGGTGAGGTGCTGGCTTTATGAGTGAAATATTCAGATTTGAAAATGTTAAAAAATTATATCCTGTCCAGAAAAAACAGTTACTAGACACTATTGCAAGGAGAAAGATACCGAATGTAAGGGCACTTGAGAACATTAACTTGACAATTGAAACTGGAAAAATTCTCTCAGTAGTTGGAGAAAGTGGTTCTGGAAAGTCTACACTTGGTAAGATTGTTGCCACTATCGAAGAGCCCTCTGAAGGAAAGATCTATTATGAAGGAAAAGAGATCAATCAAAACAGTATCAGGAACGTGAGAAAAAATGTTTCAATGGTTTTTCAAAATCCTTCAACATCTATTAATCCCCGAATGAAAGTAAAGGATCTTGTTTCAGAACCATTGGGAAGATTCGATGAAGAGGCAGTAAAAAATGTTCTAAATTCCGTTGGACTGGATTATGATGATTCGAAGGATAAACAGCCAAGAGAATTTTCTGGAGGTCAGGTTCAGAGAATCGCGATTGCAAGGGCACTAATTAAGGAGCCAAAATTACTTGTTCTTGACGAACCAACGTCCGCTCTAGATGAATCGATACAGGCTCAGATGTTAAATCTTCTTATATCTATCCAGAAAAAGAGCAATCTTACATACATCTTTATAACTCATAATATAGGAGTAGCTAAATACATAAGTGACGAAATGGTCGTTATATATGCTGGTCAGGCAGTTGAAATTGGCGATACTAAAAAGATTCTTGAGTCACCTCAACATCCTTATACTCAACTTCTGATCAGTTCTATTCCATCTTTTAACAGCAAGGAGGTCGCCTCTCCAGTAGGCGACGTACCAAGCCTTATCAATCCTCCTGAGGGCTGCAGATTCCATAACAGATGCCCTTTCGTCATGGAAATATGCAAAACGAGGGAACCTGGTTATGCAGATGTAAATGGGGTAAAAGTGATGTGCTGGTTATATGGGAGCAATGGAAATTAAAACTACATTAAAAGCTACAATCCTGATAGCCATTTTCTCTGTATTTCTAGAAATTTCACCAAAAAATTTCACCAATTATCTTATTTTCCTTTTAATATCCTATCTATTGGTTGCTTTGTATATACTTTGGAAAAGAAATTATAAATTTATAATAACGGATTCAGAGATAGAAGTTAAGAATTTCTTCCTCAATCACACAATTCTATCAAGAAACGTGTCTGAGGCTTTTTCAACTCAAGGTTACCTTCAAAAGAAATTTGGTTTGGAATCAATCTATATTATATCAAGGGGACGAAATCTTCTCATAAAAGATAAACCACTGGGAAATAAGGTGTTTGATAAATGCAGAAA
>JAKBQK010000304.1 GCA_021835265.1 Thermoplasmata archaeon | reverse complement strand
AGAGAATGGAAATAATGCCGATCACCATTGCCAGAGGTGTTCCGTTTGCTCTTGGTTATGTTTTTGGATAAACATTTTTAAACATCATTTGAACTGCACACGTGTCAGACTGAATCTAAAAATTTTATTTGTGTAAAATTGACGAGGAAGACTTGAAGCATATAAAGGAGAAGAGCAAGGAGTTAATGCTCCTCCTCAGAGAACTTTTAAGCTACTTTCACTACCTTAATGATGGACATGAACTAGAGATAATTTCTCATGAATGGGCGAACCAATAGGCTAGTGAGAATGGATACTGTGTTATAGTGCACAATGTAAAGAGAGCGATATATGTCAAGGAAGTGGGAGATTAGAGCCAACAGGGAGTGAATAAGCTGAAAGCAGAGATTGATCAGAAATTTTTGGCATTTTATTGTATAAATCAGGAAAAAAAGAGCAGCTAAACCAATAAATCAATCAAAAATCACCAAAGGGATCAAGACGTGACAATAACATATTGCGAATAGGACGTTTGTTCCACAGAACTTCACACTCAAAATAATTAAGTATACAGGAAAGATATCAAGTAATGTCGTTATTTACAATCGATAGGATAAAGATTTATAGAAATGCCTATAAAAACTGGCCCTACGTTCTCTACAGGATGTGGAGAATTCAGACTAAGAAATCAAAAAATACACCTATCCAACTCGTAAAAGCAATCTTAAGAACAGAGAATCAGGACATTGAGGTACCGCCTGGAGTCATTTCAAGCTATGCACATATCGTGAATAATGAAAATCCTAGGATAAATAATGCAATAGTGGCTGGAAACATATTATCATTTTTATATGACAATCACAACATTAAATTTGATTTCGGTAAAAGTGAGGAGATTTTTGCATCTATTATCAATGAAGAATACAGCTTCTTGGACGTCCTAGACAAAGAGGTTATAGATATTGGTGCGAATATAGGTGATACAGCGATTTATTTTGCTCTAAATGGAGCAAAGAAAGTTATATCATTCGAACCGTATCCTGCAACATTTGTTCTCGCTGAAAAAAATATAGGCATGTCTGAATTCAAAGAAAAAATTCAGATAATTAATGCTGGATATGGAAAGGACAGAAAAATAAAGATAGATACAAGTTTTATTCCGGATACTGGCTCAGATATTATAGAGAGTTCAAAAGGTACAGATATAGAAATATATTCACTAGAAACTATAATGAAGAAGTATAATATAAATTCCGGGGTATTGAAAATGGATTGTGAGGGTTGCGAGTATCATCTCCTTAATGAGAAGAATGAAACATTAAGGAATTTCTCCAAGATACAGATAGAGTACCACTATGGTTATGAGAAGCTTGTCGAAAAATTAAAAGAATCAGGTTTTGAAACAAAATTTACAACTCCCATAAAATCATGGAATCACAGTGCTGGGAAGGCTATGGTTATGGGTTATGTTTATGGGAAGAAGTTGTGAGATAAAATAACAGGTCCGTCTTACATACATGTTGATCCTATTTTATCAGTCCAAGTAGTAGAAAGATGTATATTATTAATATGAGTTAACTTCTTGTAGAGACACAAAGAGATTAATGTGTTTGATGGCGTCAATACAAGTGACGGAAAGTAGCCCACAAGGTTCACAGATGCTATGACATTCCACAAATTCTTTTACATTGTGAACAGGAGATTACCCCACAGTGTTATGCACTAGACAATTCAATGTACCATCTCTCTTGAAACTTTAGTCACATAATGCATATACAAGGCTTGTGTGGATTTGCAGTCATACCTCCTTACTCCATCGAACCGAATCTCATAGAGATGGTTCGGAAACTGGCAAAGATAAGTGCGACACATAACAGATACTTTTCAACAGCAGAACTCGACCTCAGGAATGCACAGGAAATGTAATTCGGGAAATGATCTATAAGAAAATGTGAACTGAAAAGTCTATGCGTAATCACTTAAGTTCTTTATGTATAATGTGATCAATAATATTTAGCAATCCCTTCTCCAAGCTGACTCTATGGGTAAACCCAAGAGATCTTAATTTAGAAATATCTGCAGATCTTCTTAAAGGATCTGATTCTGGAAGGGGTAAAAATAATTTACTTGAGCTTGATTTACACACGGAAATAACTTTATCGGACAATTCTAAAATTTTTATTTCTTTATCATTTCCAACATTGTATATTTCTCCAGGAGAACCTTTCGCCAGAAGAAGTGATATTGCTTGGACTGCATCTGAAACATATGTAAAGGATCGAGTCTGATTCCCGTTTCCATATATTGTCAATGGTTCTCCATTCATAGCCTGTTGTATAAACCTGTCAACAACCCTACCATAAAAATCGCCACCTCTCATTCTAGGTCCATATATATTAAAAAATCTTATTATTATGTTTTTTAAACCATACTCCCTCTCATAAGATTTAATAAGTGCTTCCCCGAATCTCTTTCCTTCATCATAAGGAGCCCTCGATCCTATGGTACTCACACGTCCGATATAGGACTCGGGTGTTGGGACAATGTCAGGATCACCATAAATTTCAGAACTTGAGGCATAAACATAAAGGGATTTGTCTCTCAAGGCCAATCTTATCAAGTTGTCATTTCCCCTGGAGTTGGTCAGTGCAACTTCCACTGGAAGAGTTTCCCACTCTACTCTACTGGCCCTACTTGCAAGATTTACTATTATATCAAAATGCTTTTGGCTTAAGAATTCTGAAATGTCCGACTTTACGAATTCTATACTGGAACGGACGTTTGACAGATTTGACTCTTGGCCACTTGAAAGATCGTCAACAACAGTAATCTCATATCCTTTTTCAAGCATGTACTCAGTCAGGAAAGAGCCTATAAATCCTGAGCCACCAGCAATAAGTATCTTTTTCATAATCTCCCTAATCCATGGTATTCGAAACCTTCTTCCATGGCCCTGCCTCTATCAATAAATCCTCTTCCATCAATTATAAGAGGATTTTCAGCCATCAGTTTCTTAAGCTTGTTAAGTTTTATAGTTTTGTATTCAGAGTGATCTGTAAGGATGACAGCGACATTAGCACCGTTGCAGGATTCATACAAGTCCTTGAATATGCCATTTCCACTGACGAATGGGTCTGTCAACCTAACCTCAAAGTTCCTTCTAGACAACTCACTCCTAACAGCATATGAAGGAGCATACCTAGAATCATCTGTATCGCCCTTAAACGCAACCCCAAATATAGAAACTGTGCCATTTGATCTGAATCTGGACACAAGATCTGCAATATGTGTTGGCATTAAAGAATTGACATGCTGGGCAGATCTTACCATTTCCAGCTCAAGACCGGTTTTTCTCATTATTCCCCGAAGTATGAACGGATCCTTGTTTAGGCAAGAGCCCCCAACACCTGGTCCAGGGATTAGGAGTCCGGCATTTCTTGGGTAATCATCTTTTGCAGTTTTTATAACTTCAAGAGAGTCGACCCCTACCTTCTCACATGCGAGTGCCAATTCGTTTGTTAACCCAAGAAAAACAAATCTTGCATAGTTATCCACCATTTTCACCATTTCTGCAGTATCCGGATCCGATACCATTATAATTTTACCTCCAAGTTTTTTCAGTATTTCTCCTGCCACAGATTGCGATCTTGGATCAGAAGCTCCAATAATTTTGGGAAGTGTTCTAAAATCTCTAATGGCCTGTCCCTCTATCATTCTCTCTGGTGAAAAAACCAATCCTATGGATTCCGGAACCTTAAGACCAGCGGATTCGATTTTTTTCTTAACAAGACCCATAGTTGTACCGGGGGGAACCGTTGACTTAAGCATTATCACATCACCATGGTTAAGGTTGGGCAAAATAATGTCAAGCGAACTTTCTAATTGGGAATAGTCAACATAGTCATTCTCGGGACTAAATGGCGTTCCCACCGTCACAATCTTGACGTTAGCCTCCTTCAGTCTTGATTGTTCACTTGTAATCTTCAGTTTTCCAGATTCCATCGATCTTGCAAGTTCTTCATGGAAACCTGGTTCGTTGATCGGTACCGAACCCTCATTTATGCTTTCAACCTTTGATTTGTCGACATCAAAGCCAATCACATCAAAATCACGTGACAAAAGTGAAGCTAAGGGCAACCCAACATATCCCAGTCCTATAACAGCCAATTTCATGAGAAACACCTATGGAGGTATGATGCCTTGACCATTGATAAAGTAATGCTCAGCTTTCAGGTAGGATGACATTGTTCCGACGTCCCACCAATAGTTAATTTTCATAGACTTTCCGAAAAGCAAGTGTTTCTTTGCCAGTTCCGGAAACAGTTCAGTCTCAAGCTTGAATTTTCTTGGGGCAAGGTAAGATTCACTGTTCTGAAGGAATTTTTTCCCGAATATATAAAACCCAACATTGACAAGGTTTGACTTTCTTCTGATTTTTATATTTTTTTCCAGAAACTCCGAGATGGAACCATCATTCTCAAGGTATATCTGTCCAAATCTTTTTGCCTCTTCTTCATCATTCAGTTCAAACAATGCCATGCTTACCGGTGCTTTCACTTTCAAATGATAATTGAACAATTCTTGGAGGTTGACATCAGTTATGATGTCACCATTCATCACAACTATGTCATCATCCACACCAATTTCTTGCAAGGCAATTGAGAGGTCACCGCCAGTTTCCCATCCAAGCCCCTTGACAACGGAAACATCATGCATGTTTGTTTTCTCCAGATAATTTTGGACTGTATCGTACTGCTCAGACACCACTATGTAATGATGCTCTATTGGAAGATTGCCAAAATTTGCAAGCAAGTAATCTAGTACAGGTTTTCCTCTCACAGGAAGAAGCGCTTTCGGTATTATGTAAGATAGTGGTCTCATTCGTGTACCTTGCCCAGCTGCCAAGATAACAGATTTCACAGCTAAAGAATACATTTGCTTAAATAATCTTTCTCTTCATATGACAATCTACCCATAAATTTATGAAATAGCACCAAATCTCAGAAGACATTAAAAAAATTAAGAAATAGTTCAGCGAGAAACCTCTCTACGCATATGAGAAGGAACATAGGGATTAAAAAGAGAATGGAAATAATGCCGATCACCATTGCCAGAGGTGTTCCGTTTGCTCTTGGTTATGTTTTTGGATAAACATTTTTAAACATCATTTGAACTGCACACGTGTCAGACTGAATCTAAAAATTTTACTTGTGTAATATGGACTAAAATATGAAAAAAATGCTAATATTGCTGCAACCAAAACCTGCAGATCTTTTTTATAATATCCTGCTTTGACTACTGAAATTATTTCATTGAACGTACATTTCTTTCCCTCAATTAATTTAGCCTGAGCATTCCAAGCATTAATACCAAGATCAAGGTGTTGCAGAAGAAGAGAAAAACCCCTGTTGTTTTTATACTCTGACGATAATGCCTCAATAATTATTTCATAACTTTTAACACCTTCTTCGGCGATCTTAAGATTTTTCTTTAGAAAATCCTCCTGAGAAGAAACAAGATCATACCCCGTCCAAGAATCATGCATGCGATAGATAGAAAGTGGAGCGGATTGAAAACATAGTTTTACGTGCTTGTTAACCATGAGAAGAGATAGAAAGAAAAAAAGTAAATCTACTAAATAGTTTAGTCGTTGAAAGATGATGCGAAATTGCAGATAAGAATTCTTTCTTATAGATATTGCGCTTGTATTTCCAACTCCGTAGTTTTGAATAAAATATATTCTTTTGATTGAAATTAATTTTGATATAGGGAAGACTTTTCTTAACTGCATCATTTCTTGCTTCTCTTTTGTTTCAGCAAGAACATTATCCACATTCCTAGTTTCTACAACACTATGTTTAAAGTAAATCACATCTTTGTTTCCCTGAAAAACTTCATAGACTTCCTTTAACTTAAAGGGTAGATATAGATCATCATCTTCAAGAAACGAGACCACTTCTCCTCTTGATTCTCCTATACCATATGACAATTTTGCTCCTAAATGTTTTTCACTAGAATAAATATTGAAAACATCATTCTCTTCTAGAAATTTATCTATTTCTCGATCGAGATAGTTTTTCACAACAATGATCTCATATTTGGATCTCTCTAATGTCTGATCAATAACTGATTTAACTGCTTCAAGAATAAATTCTTTTCTGTCATAAGCTATTATAACTACACTGATATATGGATTTTCCAAAGGAAATTCTGGTTCTGATATGACCTCAAACATGTAACTCGTAAAAACATACTGAAAAAATATAAAAGGATTGTTGAGAACTCGAGCGTGACAATAAGGCGTCAAAATGCTCTTAGATTTTAATCCTTGTTTTAGGCATATATATTAACCTATCACTTAGATATCCATGGATCACCATTGAAATCCTTATCCAAGACTGTTTCTTGAATACTTTAATGGGCTCCTTAAAAAAGTACAACCCCCGGAAATGTATTAAACGATCAGGAGATTTGACATTCTGCTTGAGAAGGATCGCTCTATTAGTTCAGAATCACTCAGATCCAAGATCTAGTCATCCTTCCACAACGAATCAGAGGTGGATAACAGACCCAATTTCTATGTGATTGTAATGATCATCAAGTCACGGATTCAAATACACTTGTATAACCATATGACATTTTTTTTGGTGAATATTCCAGTTTAAGTTTTTCATTCCCTTTTTTTCCCATCTGAGTTGTTAATTTTGTGTCAGTAGCCATTAGCTCAAGGGCATCAAGAATCGACTTAATATTAGTCTGATCAACTAAAAATCCGTTAATGCCATTTTCCACTATTTCTGATGCTGCGGTGTTAGAAGCAGCAATTACCGGCCTCTCAACTGACCATGCATTTAAATAAGAGATGCCAAATGCATCACTGAGGCTTGGCATTCCAAACGCGTCACATGCATTAAATGCAGCCCACTTTTTCCCATTGGAAACCCAGCCAAGGTCAATGTGTCTCAATGTAGTTTGCTTGATTTGATTTTTAGCTTTCATATAATCCCGATCGCAATCTCCTATCGTAAGGATCGTTATATTAGGAAAAGATTCTGATAAAGAATAGAGCGCTTTAAGCATTGCGACACCACCTTTTTCTTTCCAAGGGTAAATAAGGACAACAAAAGAATCTTCAGCAATTCCCAGTTCTTCTCTAGCTTTCGACTTTGTATACCCATATTTAAGTGGAATTTGACTATCAAAGGCAAGAGGCACAACGTGAATTGACTCTGCTGATCCACCTATCTTTATTAACTCAGATTTTTCTATTTCAGTGCAAGCTATAACCGCTTGTGATCTTTTAATCATAGATGATAAAAGTATGCTCTCTTTGAAATCGCTTCTCCTATAATGATAGAAAGGAGTAAAAACAAACGGAATCTGATACTTTTGCGAATACTTCATAGAAAGAAATGCTGAAGTGGTAGGAAAAGTAGACGCATGGACAACGTCAAACTTCTCGCGTCTTAAATAGTTTTTCAACCCTGGAATGTAGGGTCCCCAACCGTAAATCCTCAAAAGGTCTATCATTTGCTGAGAATAAGGAAATAGCCCCATCCGACTAAACAAGTTAATGATTAAGTAGCTACCATAGAATGGTAGTGTACTCATTGAAGGATATGACCGAATATAATGTACTCTTTCATCGTTGTATGTATCCTCTCTGTTATTGTAGATAAACTTTCCATAGATTGAATTCAAAGACCCCATTGCATCAGAGGAAAGAACTGTAATCTTATGCTTTGGTGAGATGTTCTGAAAAAGCAATCTTGTTGTTTCTTCTGACCCTCTCATATCTGATCTCAGAAAGCGGGTGGAAACAAGTGCTATGTTCAAAAACCATTCACCTCTGCAATTATCCATTTCTCCGAGTTGAAGTACAATATTTCACGTATTTTTTCCGACAGTGAACTTTGAATATGAGGAAGTATTTTTTGTAAATCGTATAAACGTAGTACTCTCACACTCTTAGCAATCGTGTTTCCAATATTTAATTTTCTGTCCGACTGATGCATTCTTAACTCAACACTTTTTTAAGAAAAAAACTTCGTTCCTTACAGTGTCCTCAGATCCACTTCATCCAACTATGTGCCCTGTTATGCGACCATTCACCAACATGATCATTGCAGTATCCATTATGCTCAAGAAACCATCTAACCGAAAACGATAATTGCTTGTTTGATTAATAAATGAGTCGCCTATATTTTGACTGTTGTTTTTCTTGATGATTAGAATGATTCCTCATCTATTGTCCCAACCTCATTCCCCCGAGGGAATCACCCACTGACAAGTGTTATTTTTATATGGAGAACTTAAAGAACTTATAAAGTTGTGGAATAGAATCATATATTCCGGAAGAGAAATTCAAAATGACCAAAAAGCAATCTCGTTCTTCTGCTGCTGATTTTCAAGAATCCAAGATTGTTTATAACAGTGAGAAGGATGTTTAAGTGTGCACTGCGTGCAATGCTCTTAAGAGATCGCATAGATTGATTATTCTGAACGCGAATCCATACAATAAATTTTTCATAAGATCTGTACTAGGTGCACTTTTCCATGCTCAGTGCGATAAGAAAAAATACAAGTACATAATGAGGTGGTAACGCAAAGAGATTACTGGACAACCACATGAGGTAGAAGGTGTAGAATGGCTCCAAGAACGAGAGAAAGGCAATGGTGGAATATTCTTTCGGTACGAATAAGAGAGCGATAAACGCAGGTTATACACTGTTGAAGGAAAAGCAAAAGGTAAAGGAAGAATTTGGCGTAATCAACTTTCCTCTTCCGTTGAAATCGATCAGATGAGTTGAGAATAAAGAATCCCCAAAACAATAAACGATTCATCAGATAAAGTCGAAATCCCCCCATTCATGTTGAAAATGTTAGCGATGGATCAGATCAAGTAGAAGGGTATATCCATGAATCACCATAAAGAAGAACGAGATCTTCGGATATGACACATTGATGATGGATTTCAGGATCCGGGATTATTCCTTCTCCAGTTAAGGATTCTTTTTGTTTCGGAATATGATCATAACGTTATACTCAGAGACTGATGACAAGTAAAATGTGCACATATTCAATCCGTACAAGTTTCCGGTAAGACACGGAAAAGACATTCTGCGTCTTTAATAACCTCCTTCAGGTTGAAATTTTATGTCTTGAGGATTATTACACAATGTGTGAGATACGTATACTTGCTTATATCACTCAATGCATACTATCAAATAGTGTACTGTTGACAGACATGAAAATCAACAAACGGATGGGGGTGAAGGGCCCACTCCTGCAATCGCCAAAAATATATCTCAAGGATGTTAGAAACTGAACAATTATTTCAAGATACCTTAGAAGGTGATGATCACAGGAAGATCCTTTGCTTAGAATAGGAACAATTCTCTAAAATTTTCCAAGTTAAAATTGTATGAAATATAAAAATTATAATATAATTTTACTTCCTTGGCTTTCAGATAATGAAATATACCATTATGCATTTTGGGAACCAAGGGCGCGTGGCCAAGCATGGATATGGCAACAGCCTCCTAAGCTGTAGATCAGGGGTTCAAATCCCCTCGCGCCCGTTCTAAGATTATTCCATCCTGGGTGCCAGGAAGAATTTTACCTTTTTCTCTCCTTCCTTTTCAACATATTCAGGCTCAATTATGAGTGGATAGTCGTTGTTGAAAGAAAGCTTAAGTTTCTCTGCTGAACCTGTGGATTTTATGATCCTCATTAGATAATCTGAAGGATAGCTGCTCTTTGATCCACCTCTTGACACAAGCTCAACGCAGTTTTCTCTCTCGAGGATAAGCTCTGCGTCTTCTGATTCAGTCTTTGACGATATGACAAACCTTGAATCCTCTATGGAGAGTCTCACGGAATCCCTTACATCAGTTGTGGCCTTTAATCCCTTCTCTATCTCAGACTTGCTTACAACTACATAATTCTCAGGATTCACAGATGGAAGTTTTGGGGCAGTCATGTTTCCATATTCAAGGAGAGCTATGCTTTTACTCAAGTTTCCCAATGTGAATTTAAGTTTGCCAGGAGCATTTACAATGTTTATGATCTCACTGTTTCCTCCGAGTTTCAATACATTTTTAACCCTTTCAAGCTCAAGAGGAATATCTGTTTTCTCACTGACTTCATAATTTTCGAATACTGAATTTGAAACAAAAAGATCTGCCATTGCAACCCTTGCACTGTCTATGGCCCTCACATGAATTCCATCGGATTCAAATTCAAACTTGGCCTCTCCGGTTATGGAATTTATTATGTCTATGATTTCTTTCAGAGTGCCTATGGTTGTGGTTAGTTTCATGTCAGGTAATA
>JAKBQK010000059.1 GCA_021835265.1 Thermoplasmata archaeon | reverse complement strand
AAATAGCATCAAGTATTCTCTTTTACTTCCTTCTGTCAAGCTTGAATAAAATTTTTCAATTAAGCTTTTGAACTCCCACTCTTCCATATTGTAATAGAATTTTTCATTATATTAATCTGCCTATTATGAAATATAAAACTCATGATATTTTTCTTATTACTAGTTCTTTCCCTATCCTATAAGATCCGATATTTTGAGATTCGAATTAGTCAATTTCACTATGAACAAATATTAGCCTCTATGAGAAGAATGATGTTTGCAAAAATCATTTTCTTAGCCATCTTTTTTAATACTTTTATTCAAGCAACAAAAAATTAATATCGAGGCTACATCATATCATAGGATGGTAGAAGAAAAGGCTGTATCTTGCATATTCCCACACTCGGACATAGAGTTTGGTGTTACAGAAAAAGGAAAATGGACTGAAAAGGAGCGAGTAAGTTATAACAGAGGAGCTCTCAGAGGATTTTTAACGGATATACTTCCGAACAGGAAATACGCTTATCATTATGCTATCCACTATAAGATGAATAAAGGAAATAAAAAGAAGATTGAGGCAACTTGGGAAGACCACAGTAAGATGTTGTTTCCTGTTCCAAATCATTTATTATCAAAAGGAACTAAGGTATATTTCTTTTACAAGTGGGAGATTGTTGGGGATGCTCTGGTAGAGAAGGTTATCTATAACGATCCAATATCTGATTTTTCAGGTCACTGGGATCCAAAGATTTATCCAATTATCGTAAAGTTCAAGAAGGGTAGCGTAAGAGTATTCCCAAATGATTCAATATCTAAGGTGGTAATGAAGAAGGCACTAACCGAAAAAACCATTAAAACTCTCCCCCCAGGATATCCTGTTTTGAGTGATACGGAAGAGCGAAAATTACAGAAAGAGATAGTAAACGCAGTCAAAGCCTACTCATCGGTGTTCCTATAAGGTCACTAACAGGTTGGAAGCACTAATTTACTCAATCTTCCTAATCACAATCTCCCCTTTGACCTCATAAAACCCTATATGTTCTGATTCAGAAACATTCAACTTTTCAGCTATCTCTTTTGGTAGGGTTATTCTTAATGAAGAACCGCGATTTGATATCTTAATTACTGCTATAAGTTTATCTGGCATTGAGAGGGGAATGAGTGGAATAAGTTAAATTGTTGCACTGGTTATTCTTATATATAATAGTATTCCAGTTTTGTGAAAGCTCGGATCAGCCCCATTTAGTAAGAAAGGATTCGATTAATCACCTTTTGGGATCGTGTAAGCAATCTCATTACCATACTTTTTTGTTCCATAATAAATTCTAAAAATACCATGGCACGATGGACATCGAACTTCATCAACAAACAAAAACTGTGTTGTCCATTCCCTTTGAAACAAAAATTTATTCGTTTCGTAATTACAAAATGGGCATTTCATCTTTTTATCGAACATATGCGGTAGTATTACGATCAACATATATAATTTTGATCTGGCAGTATCTCCGAAGATAAATATTGTATTTTCTGAATATTAATTAATCCCGATTTATGTGAGGTACTCCGTTGTCTATTCACCTATCGATTATGGCAAGATTTATTATCGGATATGCAATGTATATCCAATGAAAAAGAAACCATTGACCGCTGAGAACCATCTGGAAATCACGGGGATAGAGGGCTATTTCGTCAGGACGGTGACAAAATTTGGTAACAGTGCCAAGATAGACTGCCCAAAGGAATATCTTGGCAAGACTGTGTATGTAGCGGTAAAATGATCAATGCTCCCAGGCTTCTCACGTCACTCAGTGCACTTGAGCGGTTCACCAACGATGCTCTTGAACTGAGGCACCACTCCGGATACCTTTCCGGATTCAACTTCAACCGTGATTTGCTGAGGGCGGCTGTTGCAAACACCTATCTCGAGACAGTCGGAACAAGATCAGATTCCATACACCTGACAATCGAAAGACATACCATAAAAGATGCCATAACAGGAATAGGGGATTCACTCTTCTCAAGAATATCTGCACTTTCCGGGAAATTCATATGGGAGAATACGGATCCAGTGATGATAGCGTTCGACTACACGCATGAGGATTTCTACGGCAACAGGGACACATTGTGGATACACGGCTGGACGGGGGAGCATGGTGTTACGGGAAAGTTCTCATACCTCACCGCCAGCATTGTGAACAGGGATCTCAGGCTTCCCATAATATCAATACCATCGCCCATGGGCAACGATATGCCTTCAGAGATCGCAGCAATGCTTGATTTCCTCGGTCAACTATTTGGACACGTCGATCTCCTGCTGTTTGACAGGGGATTCCACTCGAAGGAGCTCATAATGAAGCTGAATGATCTGGAAATGAACTACCTGATATTCGTCCCGAAGAATCCACAGGTGAAAGAGGAGTTCACACGCATGAACCAGTCTGAGAAGAAGATCATTCTCCATGAGTTCTATGTCTACAGGGATGGCAGGAAGGTGAGTGATTCCATGCACCTGGCATTCCTGAAACAGATATACGACCACCGTACCGAAGAGTACTACGACTGGTGCTTTGCCACTAACGTTCCGGACATCGATCTTGATCACATCATTGCAAAATACAAGTTCCGCTGGCGCATTGAGACCATGTTCAGGGTTCAGGACGAGTGCAGAATCAAGACAAAGAGCAAGGACATTCGCGTCCGTTATTTCCTCTTCTCCTATGAGCAGCTGGTTGAATCAATCTGGTATCTTTTCTATCATGGGGAGGTGAGTTTCAAAAGGTATCTGATAGAACTGAGTGAAGCATGCACAGTCATGGTGAACAACGTGGAGAGAAAGGAAAGAACCCGCAAACAGTCCTGAATAAAGGCTGTGGGCGGACGGCCACTCTTTCCCTCTTCTCTCAGCATGGATAGCCAGAGCGGTCTAAAAAGTTAACTCAGCTCGGAGATACTGTCTGGAATATTTAACTAAAATTATTGAAGATTCAAACGAAAAGCCATTATTAAATGCTCCATAGAAATTATCTCAAACGAAGACCTGTCTTTTGATAATTCTGTTCTCAAGTATCTATGCTATATTTCTAAATGATAGTCATCTCTTTATTGCAAAAATTAGGATATCTTCTTCATTTATCTGGGCTCCTTTGTTGTTCCCCATTTTTGGAAGTCTCTTTGAAGGCAATGTTCTCTTGTATCTCTCTTCGAGCTTGCATCCTTGATTATTCATAAAATCAATAGTTATCTGAGCGTTGTCTATGGTTCTAGCCTGAAGAGTTCTACTTCCTATTACTATAGAAATTTTGCTTGTCGTCACCCTTATCATTTCCTTCATCGCCCTGAAATAATCATTATAGAATGAAATCGCCTCAGAAATAGATTGTTTTTTTGTCATATCCTTAAGTACTTCATCTAGGTAATTTGATTCAAACAACTTATCATTTTCTTGCATCCCACCTAATGTTAACTTTTTTAAGTTTAAAAGATCTTCTCTGTCATATCCCAACCATATTAACATATTTCTAGAGAACTGCGAATAAGGAACGCCGTTGCGCTCATCACCGTATGGTGGAGAACAAATAATATTCGTAAATGATCCATCTTTAAAAGGCAAATCCAGGGTTGAACCGTGTATGACCGTTGCGCTAGCATATCTTGGCAGAAAGTTAAGTCTTTTTATGGCATCTTTTGCTCTTTTCCGAAACGTAGCATAAACATCTGGATTGAACTTCTTGAGATCTTCTGGCTCGAGCCTTCTCAAACGTTGTTCATTTCTATAAGTCAATGAAACATCCCTCACCGTGGCCGAAAATACGCATTCAAAAAAATTTCTAATTTTATCGTCTTGAACTACTTTTATCTGATTTATTAGTCGAGATAACGGCGTAATCATATAATCTTTGAACCAATAATCAATATTACTGGACTTTGGAAATATCTTCCCTTTGTCTCTACTATTTTGTGCATTGTTGACGATATTTGAAAACGTTTCTGTTAATATTTCACTATTTAGATAGGTAGTTTTAGCCTTAGATATTAATACAGCAAGTGGATTAATATCTACCCCAGTAGGTTGGAAACCATGCTTTATTGATTCTACTAAAACAGCTCCTCCACCACAAAAAGGATCTAAAATACTACCGTCTTCCGCTACGGTTTTTTTTATTAATTTAACTGCCACTCCAGGAATCATGGCAGCCAGATACGTATGAATCCCGTGCGACCCGTATTGAGTATCGCTATTACGGAAGTCCCATGAATCGTCAAGTGTATTTCCTGCTAAGGTTTTCTGTATTGTTTCAGTCATCTAAACTTAAGAGAGATAGCTTGTCCATTATAAACCCTTTGCATAAAATGTTAATTATCTATTAACTAAGGTTAAACCGTCTATGAACTTATGTGATTAGTGTATTGGGAAGATGTTGGTTTCCTGAAAGCTAGTCATAACCGTTTAGCTATCTTTATTGAACTATCTAAAGGAGAGAAAACCCCTGGGGAATTGCGTGATTCTCTTCAGCTACATTTTTCTCAAATAAGTCTCATTTTAGGGGAACTTGTTGACAGAGAGCTCATCGTTTGCGAGAACCTAGGTTCACGCAAGGGTAAAATGTACGGATTAACGGAAAAAGGCAAATCAATTATTGACACACTTGGAAAAGTGAGCTGATGATTCTAAACAACAATCTTAATAAATCTCGTTTTACGCACCTTAGAAACGAAAGTGAAATAAGCATTGATTCCTTGGCAATTTTTGAAAGTTATGAACACAAAATCAAAGAAAGTGATAAAATATCGGAATTGCTGTCAAATTTCACAGAATTGGCAAATAATTCTGCGAAGGAAAATTTTGGCAAATCGCCAACTTCAAGTGCATTGAACAACTGCAAAGGTAGATGGTTTGAATTAGTCTTTTTCAAAGCTTTCTCTGATTTACTGGATAATAATTCAAAGAATATTAAGGGTATTTCGGAAATTTTTAAGCTGCCTAGCTCAGGCAGGGGTAGAAAATTTTTTGACCTATTTGACCCCAACATCACCAAAACTATTAAAAGATATAATGCTTCAAATTCAAATCCTGATTTTGTTATTTTGAATAATTTACAAAAATCGTTATACCCATCTAATTCTTCTTTGCTCAATAGGTATCAATATACGGAATATTTTGGGAAAGTCTCTCTTGATCAACTCAATTCTATATTATCAATAAAAACTTCCGCAAGGCCTGACCGCAGATACCAGCCCGTATATGAGTCAAATATGATTAAAGCTTTGCTAGAAAAACTTGGTATTTCAGTGAAGTTTATTGTCATCTCTACAGAAGAGAATGCTGCAAATGAGAAAGTGTATGCATCACCCTCAATAAAATCAATCCTTTGTGACGATGAAGAACTCATCCCCTCGATTGACAAATCCTTCGTAGTGAAGAGAGTTTCAGATATAAGGAACGTGTTCAATTATATTTTCAACATTTAATGATTTGCTAAGCCATTACTATCATGAAACATAATTTACTCATTTTGGTATATGATTTGTTATAGAAGAGAGGTTTCTCGCTATTGCATTGATTCTTTATCGATTCTAATTATTTGATCACTTTCATTATTGTCAAGATATCCATAGCCTATTTTATCCCACCTTTCACAAAACTCATCTTTCATATAAAAATTATCATCCTTTTTCCTGCTTTTCTCCAACCAATAACCATTCTTGTTTTTTGTCAAATTTCTAAGTACGTCATCCTTAGTTAAGATGTATGTCACAGGTTTCCGATACACATCCGTGGATATGATAAAATAGTCAGCAATTATTTCATCCTTTTCTTTAAATCGTCCCACGCTTTCCGTGTTTGTAAAACCTTTGCATTGAATCGATATCTTTTCACCATTTTCATTATACGCCATCATATCGATTGCCTTGGCGTTTTTAATAGTCGGAAGAACATTCCATCCAAGCCGCGAAAGTTTGTATCCAATATAGAAAAGCCCTACATTCCCTGTTCTTTGTTTATTCTTGAAATTCAACTTTTTCATGTCTTGAATATCTATGTTTTATAAAAAAGGGTTTCGATCTCGCAGTATCGTTTGAAATCAGAAATTCTAACTGTCCTTTCAATTTCTCAACTTATCTTATCTAATATCTTCTGCTATCCAGACCTTTTCACGAATCTTTTTTAATTTTGTTAAAAGGCATTACATGATAAAATAATGTCATCGCGGCTGGTAGAGTCCAAATTTGATAGTAAATCACCATTGAATCTAGCAGTCCTGTCGTGAAATAGGCCGAAATGTTAGCTATAATTAAAACTGCAAGAGCTCCTGATATAACACATTTATGATTATGCTTGCGGCTTGAAATGATTGGTATCTTCCTGACACCGAAAAAACAGCCGCAATCAGAGCAATTATTCCAGCAAAGAATAGAGAATCTACTGTGAGAAGTGCATAAGGTAAGTTAGTTGTATTGTATGCATTTAAGACATCTTTGTAATAAATCAAAGTTAGTATCAACCAAACTAACGTAAACAAACTTCCAAATATAGTTCTGAGGGTGGCATCTCAGTAACTTTAACTGTCATATTCTTTCTCCCAGAGTTATGTGAAAACATAAAACCTTCTATTTTAGTCAAAAAAATTACTCCATAGGGTAGGACAAATATTGTCCAACCTAGGTAATTGTTCATAAATGACTGATATGAGATGTGTGTAATTTTTTGTGTTATACATATACCCCAAAATTTCCTCAGTTAAAGCCTCACTTTTTCGTTCGTTCCACATTATTAACTTGAGAGATAAGGTTTGAAAGCAATTCCTTTGGAACCTCAAGTATTGCCTTTATGTTTGGTATCGTGTGGGGATTGTAAAACCACCAAGATTCTCGGGAGAACTCCCAGCATTCGCCAATTGTTCATGTGCCTCTTCAATATTTCTCAGCGATTTATTCAGGGGCTTAATAGGATTATGAAGTTGGAAGGCCTGCGTAGCAGTCTCACCCCCTGCAGTCTCTTTTTTCATTGTCTCTTTTATCTCTTTCCTTTTCACTTCCAGATTCTTAACATGATAAATAGGAAGGACTGTGTCAGGGATGTTCTTCTCATACTGTCAAGGATAAAGATGTACAGGATGGAGAGGAGTGAGATCATGAGCGAGGTTCCGAAAAAAGCGAAAGACCTGGTGTCGGATCTGAAAATTGATCTCGACATATTACGTAAAAAAGCTTGAATTAAGGTTTAATCATATACATTATATTGCTACAGGAGTAAAGTGCAATTCACTACTGTTTCACAGATTTAAGTGTCTAATAAGAATTTGAATGAAGTGTTTCAATTCTTCTATTAAGAAATGGGGAAAAATGACCGTAGTACCTTTTCTGAAGTTTAGGTTGTCTCCAATCTCTTCCAGTGATTACATGCCTACAGTAGACTGTTTTGCACCGACATTCAGATTTCATGATCCAATCTTCATCAGGAATCCACATAGCATAGTCTACTGTCAATTCTTCGTTTGGTAGGATATCATAACGAGATGTTAAAGTCACTTCATCCTTCATCCACAAATTCGGATTACAAGAGTGGTTTATATAATTATCAGGTGAGTCTGGAGCATCTGGGGGGTCTCCTAACCATAAATTTTCGGAAATTCCAGTAATACTATGCTTCTTGAACTTTCCTTTTTGTATATCTGATTGCCTTAATATGATTCCACCAAATATTACAAGTACTGAATCTTTAGGAAGTCCCCTTGTGGAGAACAGGCCATTCCCATCGATAGCAGACGGTCTCGTCTCAAGGTAAGGGTGTATCCAAGATTCCTTTTTGTACGATTTCATTGACTCTCATACTCGGGCTTAAAATGTCCATTAAGATAGGTCTGAATTGAGGAGTTACTAGGTTCTAGTTTAGTACTTACCACCCAGTCCTTTGTCTCTTGTGCAACCAGATTAATATCCCACACACACCCTATCGGGTCAGTTATTGGAGATCGCTCCAACTTAAAATTGTCTCCGTAATATGAATAATAGGTTTTTTGGCACAACTCTTTCTTTTCTATCCACCAATCAACAAACACAAATACTCCTCGCGTTCCCAAGTGAACTCCACAGAAACCGGCTTTATAATTGGTAGAGTCGCTTTCTAAATTAAGAATTGCATCCTTAATACAATCCCTCACATGTCCAGCGTATCGTCGTGGAATGTTTACGGTTCTTATTGCAGAAATACAATAAATTTTGAATCTCCATCCATTAATTTTCCATATTCCTTGATATTTTGTAGATCTTTGCTTATATATTCTTGCCAAAAGCATTTTTTCTTTAGATGCGCCGGGTTGCATTTTCTACATCCTCCTTCATTATCTTTATCATCTTTGTATGCATCATTTCCAGTCCTTTTCCTTCGTTATCCAGTCCCACAAACTCACCTTCCATCTCTGGCGGAACTTTACTCTTGACCCTAACGATGAAAACACCGTTATCGAATATTCCATTAACTTTAGATGCCCAAGAGCCTAAAAGATGATTCCCCACAAAATGTCCTTCAAAAATGTCCTGCCATTCATTTTCAGCATACATTTTGACTGTTGACCCTCTCTGTTTAACTCTGGTTATGTTCTTATGATGTATTCTGTCCTTCCCTACCCACTCGACTTGCCATGTTCCAGATATATTAATCCCAGAGTATCGTAAATCTTTGATGCCCGCCAAAATCAAAGGGAAACTCCCCATCGCTCCTAGAACGGCCAATATGAGTAAAACCAGAGTAATCAAATCCATCAACATTCATCCTACTATTTATTCATCGTGAATATCTCCTAGAAGAGGTCTGACTGTAATCTCATCCACAATCGCATCTGCCGATAAAGATAGACAAGCTCTTACCATAATGCCTATGTCGTTTGGCTGCACGAATCTTGATTTAGGATGTGCAGTTCCTTTCCATAAGTCTGTGAACGTAGAGCCAGGATTTACTAGAACTACCCCAATACCATCTTTCGCTAGTTCCTGGCGTAAATTGACTGCATACCCTTTCAGTCCCCACTTAGCAATACCGTATATAGAACCTATCGTGTATGGCTCCAGACCTGCAGTGGATCCTATAATCACAATCGTACACTTCTTTGAAGTATCTAATAATGGTTTGAAAAGTCTGGTGAAGTAGTAAATTGCTCTAAGGTTCACATCCATCATTGCGTCATAGACATCTATCGTCGAACTAAGATTGCATCCCTCTATGAAAATTCCTGCAGAATGTGCGATAGACGTAAATTTGTAACCTTGTCGTTTGCAATAATTAAATGCGTTGTCTATTTCACGGGTATCTGATAAATCACAACTTATTGTATCAATTTTTACTTTATGTTTAGTCAGAATCTGGTCCTTTGTCTGCATCAAATTTTTCTCGTTTTTGGCAAGTAAGACAATATCGTAACCCGCTGAGGCTAATTCCTCTGCAATCCCCTTTCCAATTCCTCTGCTCCCGCCTGTTATCAAAATTAATCCATTTGACATAAGAAACCGCCCAACATTTCAAATAATTAATAATTCCTAATACTAAAATATTATGTTTTAGTTTGCTTCTGGGAAGACTTAGATATCGAGTGATTATTTATATACCATTTTTGAAGTATCAATTGGAAGATTCGTAGACATGCAGTTATCTTACATATTCCAGATCATTCCGACTGTACATTCCCTTTTTGGTACTACAACACAATCATCAGCTTCTACATCAACTCTCTCCTACATGAAGTAATTTATAGTAGGACATACTCTGGGACAAAAGTAGTCATTCCTTTAGTACTTCTATGAAAAAAGTTAACCCGCCTTCCTCCGATTCCTGTTTTATATAAATAACTTTACAGTATCATCCAGACTCTTATTCCTCACAGGATTCTTTGCTCTTGCCGCCATGGCTTTCTGCTTTCTCTCAGTAAGGGTTTCAATCTGATCATCGAATTCCATTCCCTTTGAGAGCATTACATATATTGTTTCCACAAGTATTCTTGCAATGGCAACTATTGCTCTGTTCCTGCCGGTTCTTCTCACAATGCTCAGATATTTCATCTTCATCTTCTTTGAATATTTTATTAGAGAATGTGCTGCTGTTACAAGTATGAATCTCAGCATTGAAGGACCATGCTTTGTTATGTGTCCTCTTATGTCTCTGTTGCCGGACTGATTCTGTCTTGGTGTAAGGCCTGCATAGGATGCAAGCTTCTCCTTTCTGTCAAACCTGTTAATATCACCAATCTCTGCCACAATTGATGTGGCAGAATAGATATTGATACCGGGAATTGTCATGAGAAGATTCACATTATTGTTTCCCGTGGTGTGTCTGGCCATCTCATCCTCAATGGATGATGATCTTTCTTTGAGATCA
>JAKBQK010000230.1 GCA_021835265.1 Thermoplasmata archaeon | reverse complement strand
CTACGCTGCAGGAGAAGGAACTGGAAATGGAGCCGAGAGGCTATGGGGCCCTGAAACACCAGAGTTTCGTCGGAACAGGTTACTTTGACCAGGTGATGCAGATCATAAGTGGATCAGAAAGCTCCACTGTGGCAATGGCACAATCTACAGAGTCTGAACAGTTCTGAACACTCCTTTATTTTTTTATTTCAGGGTTTGCATGGGATGATTCGCTTAAAGGATTCCTACGAATTTTCTTGGAATTTCCGATTCAAGCCTTGAACCCATATCATTAACAATATACACATCAACAGTTTTCTTCTCAGTGTCAATGGATACCCATTTATCCTTCAGTGGTGATTTGAGATCAAGCTGTGCAAAATATAGCTGACATTCATCCATGAAATAATTTAGCTAAGATTAGATAAATTACCCATATAAAAGTTTGAAGAGTCTCTTTATTTTAGAAAAAATCTTTCTTTTCCAAAAGTTTCAATGAAGTATCCGTAATTTTCACTATCATCTTCCTATTACTGACAACTGTTTCTACAAGATATGCTTCTCTAAGCAAACTTATTCTTCTTGAAATAGTAGACTTTGAAAGCCCAAGTTTTTTGGATATTTCTTCTAATAATAATGGATTATTTTCAATTAATTTAAGTATATTCAGATTCCTTCTGGCATTTCTAAATAGATCTTTTGATTTCGAAATATCAACCATAGATGTTTTATCATTCTCCCTATTGTAAAAGACCACAGGTATATTGTGCGAAATCGAGAAGAAGGTTAATGAAGATATTGCAATACCTGGCCCCGCGCTTACATTAATCCATTTTGGTTTTCCTTTTTTTTCAAATAATATTTCAAGATTAACAAACACTTCAAAGAAATTAAAGATGTCATTTATAGGTGATAGAGTACATTCAACATTATTAAAAGCCAGTACCTTTTTAACTGAATCGGCAGTTTCGATAGACTTTGAATTCTTTGTTACTATTAGAATTAACTCATCTAATGGAATCCTGACGCGAAGAAAAGGTTTGATTATGAGTTCCGGCTGAAATCCTGAAATTGCAATTGAATATCTCATGCAGGTTTATTCGTTTCATATATTAAAGCCTTTATATGCAACGTTGCATGGTAATTAAAACAATTGATGCATCGCAAAAACGTATTTATATGTGTGAGAACATGAGTGCTTATGCAACTGATAGTGAATCTCGACTCAGACGGCTTTGAGATGCCTTACGATCATAGCTATCAATTATATTCTTCAATTATAGCACTGGTTTCAAACAAAGATAAGGGTACAGCTGATAAGTTACACACATACAACTCAAACTTAAAATTTAATATGAGTCAACTTATGCCAGGAGGGAGAAGAAAATTTACAAAGACAGGTTTTTCTGGAGAACGATTTATATTCATGATTTCCAGCATAGATACTAGTCTAATTACTTTTTTACAAGAGTTGTTTAATTCATCAACGAAAATTGAATTGTTTAATCATTCATTCAAAATACATTCTGTCATTAGTAAGAATGTGTACCCATCTGCTGAAATAATCACGTTGAGAACCAGAAGCCCGGTAATATTGAAAGAGAATAACAAATATTTATTCAATGAGTCTGAAGATAAAATTCTTGATGTAATTGAAACAAACATTGAAAATAAGTATCTGAAAGTTAGTGGGAGGAAGCCTAATATAAAATTCATAAAAATTATAAAATTAAAACGAAAAATAGTTGGGGTAAAAGGAATTAAACTTCCTGCATTTATGTTGGATCTAGCTATAAGTTCTGATATGGAAGTCTTGAAGTTTTTGCTTGATGTCGGTTTGGGAACTAAAAACCAACTTGGTTTTGGGTTTTTGGAAGAGGAAAAAATGGGTGATAATTTTGGTGTTTGAGCAGAAGTTTAGGGACTCGCCAAAGTTATTTAAAACAGAATTGTTTCGGAAATGTTTTAGGGAATTGTTTGACGATCCTTGTGGAGATTCACAAACTTTGGAGAAAGAACCTTTAGAAATTGTGTTAGATGATTACCTTCTTATCCCTGGAAAAGGAGGCTCCATAGGAAAATTGAAAGAGTGGTCAGATGTTACATATTTTACTCATGTGCTCAACGGAATAGTTATTTCAGGAAAAATGTTAGAAACACTGCATTTTTTGAGGAAAAATGATTCATCTCCCAATTCTGAAAAATACGTACGATTATTTTTTGCATCACTGATCCTTCATGATTCCGATAAGTTGTTTAAAGAGGGCGAATTCGGTGCAAACAACCTAGATAAAGTGTTGTTGAATAATAAACAAGAGATTATTAAAATTTTATCATACTACCTCAAGTCCTTGGGTTCACCGGAAGAGTGGTGGGATGATTTGACTTTTCTCATATTAAGAAACGAAAACAGAAGTTACAATTACGCTAACTCAATTAAAACAAAACTGGATAGAAGTCAGCTGGAAACCGTTAGTAAGTTCGTAAAACTGGGGGATCAGACAGGTGGAATAAAGTCAAGCTTGTCAAGAACAATTTTCAATGAAATGAGGGTCTTTCTGTCCCCATATTTAGATATTTTAGGAGAAGATATAAATTTAATTCAATTCAGCGATTTGCCTCAGACACTTCTTCTGGACAGACTATATCTCAGATTTCAAAAGTTTCTAAATAAAAGTGATAGAGATGTTGTTGCTTATTTCCCAGATGCAATTGTATATACGGGAAGAGAGCTCGATAAGAATGAGTATGAAAACGTAAAAGATATTTTTGCTGATGAAATGGGACCAAACACAACCAATATTGATATGATTTTAGAAAATTTTGCACCAAGTGGAAATTCTATAAGACTTGATTTCTCGAGAAATGTTGAGCCTAGTAAATCTATAGTAGAGAGTTATATTGAAAAATTCAAAGGCAGATTGTTAATTTGGCAGGGTGATGGGTGGAAAAAGTCAAATAATGATTTTGATACAAAAGTTAGGAATTTTGGAATCCCTCTTATTAGTATTCAAAATAATGGTAAATTAGCTTTCCGACTCAATGTTCCTGAAAACTCAGATGAGAAATCTGATGAAGACAATCAGAAAAAAAGATTACTTGGCCTAATATCCTGCGGGCAGAGAGTCCTGTATACAAGTATGAAGAACAAGGAGTTTGATACGCTAAAGGAACACAACTTTGCTCTTGAGATGTTTGGAGATAAGATTTTTGATATGGCCGATTCATTGCAATCGATGACTATTGAAGCTATAAGCTATGCCTGTCTTTTTAGTGATAAGAATTTAGATGAACTTAAGAATGAGTATGAAAATATATGCGAGAAAATCTCGAAAAATCTAAAACCCAATTTTGAGAAAAGCAGTGCCATCAACTATGAAGACTTCTTCAACAGGGCAATTAGAAAAGAACTGCTTATCCAGGAACCTCCAGATAAAGCCGATACGTGTGTATACTGTGGAGTATTTGCCAGAACCCCATTGAAAGAGGAAAACTCATTTGGTATCAAGCCAACTGCAGGTACTGGGAAGAAAATTACAGTTCTGAAATATGATGAGAACAAGTTTAACGGAAAGATTTGCGGATATTGCATAAAAGAAAATGAGCTGAGATCCTCAAAAATCGGAAAATTGAAAGAAGCTCTTTGCGCACATGTATACATGGGAGACTATTTTGTACCAGTGAGTCCGGAAGGAATAGTGGAATCTCTGAGAGATGCTTTAAATGGTATGGGCAATTATTCATTTGCTAATGTTGCGACTCCGACGGGGAAAGAAAGAGTAGTTTTCAGGGTAGGAAAGAAGTCTGAAACTGATCTGGGATATCACATGGTAGCAATAACTCCTAAACCCGGAAATAAAGTCAAGAATAAAAATAAGGTGGATGAATTTTATAAGCTTAAATCAACGTTGGACTTCGTGATCAAAACAGGAATGAAAGTGAGACTTACCCCTCTTATTTCTTCAAAGAGAATTTTTTATCCGATGTTCGAATGGGATAATGCTCCCAGTTGGGTTGTGAATCTTGGAATGGATAAGGTGAGGATAGATAGACTAGATATAGTGAGAAGAGAGTTGGAACTCATGTTCAATGTATCTACAATTGATAGATCGGAAAGTTCTCTGTCAAGAGTGATCATTGAGACAAATAGGAGCAGAAGAGGGATTTTTTCAATTTTGTGGAGATATTTGTCAAAAGAATCTAACCATATAGATTTAAGAAAATATCCAAAAACAATGGAAGGAGTTGAGTGGTATATGGAAGAATTTAAAAAAGATTTGAACAAAGAATGGATGGATAAAGTAGTTGATGAGGCATGTGGCATTTCTCAGAATGGTCCAAAATCTAACAATGATAATACCTGGATGATTCGAGAGTGTATGAAGTTGTACATAAAGTACCTTAATCATGAAGACAAAGATTTAAAGGAGAAAATCGCGGGAACAATATGGAATTATGCCAATAGAGAAAACAAATACTCAGGAAAGGAGGTCCAATTACATTGCGTTGGTTTAGCGGATGCATTTATTGGATTGATGAGGTCAGAATTTAAAAACAAGATGCCCGGAAATGACAGGAGAAAGGATTTAATCTATCAATTTGCTTTGATGTATAATATGGAAATGTGGAGAAGAATACAGGAGAAAAAGAAAGAAGGTGAAAAAAATGATTGAAAATATAAGAGAATATGTTTATTCCAAGTTTGGTGAGAATTGCTTTGCTAAAAATGAAGATGGGATTCCAGCCCTAGCTCAAAACAAGAGGAGAGTAATTACTCTTTACGTTTTGAGAGAGACAATAGGACCCATGATAGATAGAAGTGACGATCCGGAGTCTACCATAACTTTGGTAATGCAGTTGGATTCAGGAATAGAGAAAGAAATAGTGGAAGTCCCTGCCAGAAAATTTAAGTCAAAGGAAAAGCTGATGGGTTTGAAGCTATGTCGTATGTTCAATGTAATTTCTCCCCAGTATGAATATAATAATGTTGGGGAAATTTCTTATCTGGGAAACCCAAATTCTGCAATTTTTGGAGACAGCGTTGTTAAAGGAGGAGATGCGGGGCAGGCAATGCTTCCAACAAGGGTATTTTATTCTTCTTCTTACAGTATTAGGAGTCGGGCCGATATTACTAAGCAGTTAACTCATAATTCTCTATCAGAGGCTGGCACAATGTGGGATAGAGATAGCGGGAAGAATAGGACCAGTTTGTTCAACACAGAATATATTCTCCCGGGTGTCTTTTTCCCATCTTTTATAACAGTAAAAAATCCAACACCAGAGACCTTAATTCATTTAATTCTATCTTTGAGTGAAAGAAGTTACGGGGCTCAAACATCCATTACAGGACCTAATATAAAGAACAATGTTGTTGGAATTTACTGTGGTGAAGAAGAACTCCCTATTACTTCATACACTATATCAAGAGACCTTCAGCCAAAAATTGCTTTTGACATGACCAATGAGAAATTGAAAGAAATGATAAATGAGCATGTCCTGAATGCAATGGCAAGAGAAGAGAGAGGGAAACTGGTCACTAAGGATGACCTGAATAATTTTTTAGATTGGACTAACCACCTTTCATCGTCCGAACTATCTGAAGTATACAATTCATTAAAGGAGGATGCGACAGAACTCATTAAGTACGCAAATATTCTGAACCCAGAAAAATCAGAGAAGAAAAATAAGACAAAAAAACAAGATAAGAAAGAGGAAAAAAGTGAGTCAGATGAGACAAGTGAAGAATTATGAAATGACCCTTCTATCTCCTTTATATTACAGAAGCAGGATAGAATCTGGAGCTGCTGGTGCTACTGTAACTTCTCCCTGGATTGGAGACCTTGCGATGATGTATGCAATTAACAATACACTTGGTCTGAAGCAACTGAAATTCGGATATAATTCTCATAAACCGAATTATTCTGAAATTTTAGACATTGGCTTTAAATTAAGTATTTTGGAACCATTATCTCAGCTGAAATTTACAAAGATTTTTGATATTGCCACAAGCTTTATTAGTGAAGGGTATCCGCAAGGAAAGGCGATTGCGGATTCAGCAAGAGCACCTATGAGAAACTGGTTAAAGCGTCAGGGACTTGAACCTGGAAATAAATTCATTTTTTCATCATTTTTTGATAGTGAAGAGGATAAATTTCCAAAGGAATTTACCGTTAGAATCGGTAATACAAAGGAATGCCTTGGGATGATCAGAGAAATAGAGAACTATCACCTAAAGGAGGTAACCTTGAACCTTTACACATTGTCATTAATTCAAGGTACTGAAAAGTTAAAGGAGAGCCTTGCAAAACTAATGAAAATAAACCCCAATATTCAAATTGAACAGGTTTCACCCCAATATGTTCTTGCGAGAGGGTTAAATCTGGATGAGGCAAAGGGGATGCTGGATCATAACTGAGAGGTGACTGCATATAAGCAAAACATTTCATTTTCCGGCTCAGTTCCTTGAATACAGTAATGAAGAGGCTTTCGGGTTCAAGCTGCATAATTTTCAGGCTAAAATTAAGGATATTTTGAATATTAAGACCGATTGTTTATTTATAGATGCACCTACTGCATCTGGTAAAACCTTTGCTTTCATTCTTCCATCAGCAACCACAAATCAAGCCCTAAGAAGATATAAAACACTTATAATTTCACCAAACAACCTCCTCATTTCACAAACATTTGACGATATGAACGAGATCATATCTAATAATGATGAACTCCACGATTTGAAAATTGCAAAGATATACGGAAAGGAATTTACCGGTCTAACTCTGTGGGAAAGAGCGAAAAAAATGAGAGAGAGTTTCTCCTTGAATGATATTGTAATTTCTAATCCTGATGTAATAGCCCTTTTCTTGACCGGTTTTTACAATATCTACAGAGGTAATAGGACAAACGCCCCAAGACTGAGAAACACAGCAGATATCTTTTCTGAAATTGACATAATAATATTTGACGAGTTTCATGTTTATTCCGAGGAAGAACTGGGAAAAATGTGCGCTTTTTTATTCATGGCTAAGCTAATCGGGAGAGTTCCAAAAATTATATTTACTTCAGCAACACCTAGCCATAAAATAAAAGAATTGCTGTCCATATTGGACATAACTTATTCAGATTTAGAAGTGAAACCGTATGATCATGAAACCCCAAATTCCAGACGTATAAGGGGAGAGATAGAACTTACAGTGACAAGTTCACCAATCAAAGATTCTTTGAGTTCTGCCCTAAACATTCTAAAGGATGCGGATAGTAAAATCCTGTTTCTGTTTGATCACAAGATTGATGCTGAAATATCAAGATCAATCCTTTTAGATTTAAAAATGGATGAGAAGATGATTAAGGATTTAAGTGGGTTCTCCAATAGGGCCATGAATAAAATACCAATAACAGGTATGGAAAGGTGTATTATAGCAACGAACGCTGCCGAACAAGGTCTCAATCTGGATGTGTCTATTTCACATATTGAACCTGGACTCTATAAGGAAAACCTTATACAGAGGTATGGGAGAATAGGGAGGCAGGGTAGATCAGGAGAAATAACTATTCATGTCAATGAATACTTGGAAAGAGAAATACCTGAGGAAATATCTGATTTTACTGATTTTATGAACAAAATTGATAAAATTCTATTCGAAAAAGATGTTTACTTGTCCCGTATAAAAAGACACTTTGCTGCCTTTATGTCTTTATGCACCATAAGAAGCAGTAGGAATAATTTTGCGCAACAGATAAAGCAATCTATTTTAAAGTTGAACGACAGACTTATTTCGGAAATTTATAACTCTATTTTATCATTCAATGGTGAAGTTGATAAAATTTCTGAACTTTATGAACCAAATCCGGAGGATATAAAAGATCTTAAAGATTGGTGGAATAATTTCCTGCTCTCCATAGGATATTTTCGGGGAGAGACAATGTCTGTTGTTGTCGGTCTGAATCGTGGAAAGAACGTTATGAAAACTACTGAAGACATAATCTGGGTTAAGAAATGGTGTAATTTCGAATTGATAAAAGAGGATAGCAGCAACATGTACTTGATAAAATCATTTAAACCTGTACCATCTACAGTTGAGCTTAACTATAGATTGCCAACTAAGCGAATAAGTGTTACTGAAAATGAAATGAGAGATCGGCAAAGATTTTCGGATAAGTATTCGCGTGAAATTAAAGAATTCATGTATGACATCCTTGATGGTTATGACATTGATCTTCACGATGCCATAGACTCCCTTAGTAGTGTAGTAAAAATAATTTTCCCTGGAATGCTAAAACCTGTGGAGGTTGAGAATGCAACAGAATCTCAAATTATCTGAACAAAGGGTAGTCACGGGAAATCATTTTTTTGATTTTGCTTCTTGCAAAACTAGACTCTGGCTTTCAAACAAGAGAATTGACGTTGGTATGGACAACAAACATATTCAAATAGGAATATACATAGATGAAAAAACAAAGCCCAGACTTAGAAAAAGACTCACGATACAGGGTCTTTGCTCAATTGATTACGTTGAATATTCTGGGCGTTTAGAAGTCCATGAAATTAAGAAGGGAAAGACACCCTCAAAGCCTCACTATTTCCAGTTACTTTTTTACTTGCAAATCATGTTTGAGATAACTGGTACTGAACCTGTAGGTTTTTTACATCTTCCTCAAACCAAAAAGAAGATAGAGATTGAAAGAAATCAGGAAAAGGTCTATTCAGCATATAGTGAAATTCTGAAAGTAATACATGGGGATTGCCCTAAACCAGTTATGATTCCCATATGCTCAGGATGCAGGTTTATGGAGATGTGCTGGGCATGAATAAGAATTATCATATCTTTTCAAATGGAACTTTGTCTGCAGATCAAATGGTTTTCCGATTTGACAGTTCGGATCATAAGCTGGTTAGAGTTCCTGTAGAAAATGTTAGTTCGTTTGACCTTTACGGAGGTGTGTCAATTACATCCGGGGCATTGAATCTTGCAGTAAAGAACAATATCTGTTTACACATCTTCGGATTTTACGGTAATTACCTGGGTTCTTTCTGGCCTAAAGAAGCCTACTTCAGCGGAGATTTGACTATAAAACAGTCCTTATTATATGCAGACTACGGACGAAGAGTTGAAGTGTCCAAAAATCTATTAAATGGAATCAGAAAAAATATGATTGCACTTCTAAAGAAATTTGGAGAAAGAGGAGATGATATCATATTTGATTTAACAGATAACACTGTTGAAAGCTTAATGCTTTCAGAAGCAAGAATGAGAAGGATTTACTACTCTAAATTGGATCAGCTATTGCCGGAGGAATTCAGAATAATTACCAGAGAGAAAAGACCACCTTCAAATTTTGGTAATTCATTAATTTCGTTTGGAAATTCTTTACTTTATTCAGAATTTGTAACTCAGTCTAGAAAGACGTCAATAAATATAACTATTCCATTTTACCACTCCCCTGAGTCTGGAAGATTTGCATTGGCATTGGACCTCTCGGAAATTTTCAAACCGGGTTTGGTTGATCGCCTTATTTTGAGTCTTGTGAAGCAAGGAATAATTAGGGCAAATGATGACCACTTTCATAAAATAGGAAATGGAATCCTGTTGAATGAAAAAGGGAGAAAAGTATTTGTTGAAAATTGGGAAAATTGGTTGGATTCATCATCATATAATGATAAACTTAAGAGAAAGGTCTCTCATAGAGAGATTATTAGAATGGAAATCCATAAGTACGCAAAGGAAGTGGAAGGAATAGAAGATTATAAACCCATAAGGTTGCCTGGTGATTAGGATGCATGTCATTATTGCATATGATGTTACTGCAAACAGAACTGAGAAATTCAAGAAAATTTGTCAGATATATCTTCTGAGAATTCAGAACAGTGTTTTTGAAGGAGACCTCACTGAAGCACAATTGATGAAAATAAATGATATCTTGTCTAAGGAAGTAAAGGAAGATGAAACTGTAAGAATATGGTTAACCTCAAAGATCTTAAAATCAATAAATATTGGAAGTAAAAATGATGTAGAAGATGGATTTATATAAAGAGTGTGATTAGATCAATTTAAGTATTAAAACTCAAACAATATTGGTCAACCCCCGGATTGGGACAAAAAAGATTTTATACAAATTTGGCTAATCTTATATTTGAAGTGCAAAAAAACGAAACTAATATATATAGTTTGGCTAAATAACTTGTCAGAAATTAACTCTATAAGAGATTGATACACTTCCACCGCCTATCTGTACCATGTTGACACCATTGTCAGAAATTAACTCTATAAGAGATTGATACATCCTTCCCCGCTGATTGAATTCTGGAACAAGACTCGTCAGAAATTAACTCTATAAGAGATTGATACCCGTCATTGATGTATTCTGATTGACCGTTTGCCAGAGTCAGAAATTAACTCTATAAGAGATTGATACACAA